>JANOXW010000579.1:0-4791 GCA_031418635.1 Acidobacteriota bacterium | reverse complement strand
CTCATCCGATCCTTGTCTTCGGCGAATTCAGGCGGTAGAATTTTTAACGCTACCTGACGCTTGAGTTTCGTATCCTGAGCCAAAAAAACTTCACCCATTCCGCCACGACCGATGGCAGAGATGATTTTGTAATGCAGCAGATTTGTGTTTGGGGATAATTCTTTATTCATCCATTTTGAAAGGAAACGCAAGTTGTTTTAGTCTATCAATCAAATCGCCCAGATAATCTCTCAATTCATCAACCGAAATACCATTTGGTAGTTGAGCATCGCCGCCAAATTTAGTTTGATTAAGAACCCAAGCAAGTTGTGCGGGCGATAATCCCGTATCTTTTTTAGCGGCAACCTTGAGAGCATTTTTCAGACTAAAGCCTGCATTTTCGAGTGCTTGAACATAAATCAAATCCCTAATTTCCGAACGCGATAGCAACGTGCAAAGTTTATTCGCCAAAATTTCTTCAGGTGAATCAAGGCGGATTCCGTTTATTTCGCGTTTTTCGGGTTCGAGTTGAAAAACATATTCGCGGACTAAATCAACCACCACCGCTTCCGTTTTGCGTTTAACTAACAAACGCCGAAAATCAGGCGACGTTATAATTGATTCAACTGTTGCATCTAAATTCTTTGCGACATCTCGGACAATCGCAAAACCGTTTTCAATTTCGTTTTCGAGCGTGAATAAATCTAAGTCCTCAGTTTTACGATGTCCGAAGTAAAAGCCGACCAATGCCGCCCCGCCCGTCAAATAAAAGTGATTTTCACAGCTGAAAAATTCGCGTAAGATTTCGTTTTGTAGATTGTTAAGCGTAGATTTAATCAAGCAAACCTTCCTTTTCCCAAAATTCAAACAAAAACGACCAAAACTCCCGTCGCCGTCCGAGATGTTTTGAAATCGCCTCCCAATTTCGCCAAACTTCGTGCGGTGTGGTGAATTTCCAAACTTCGGTATCGCGGGCTTCGCGTAAGATTTTTCCTAAAAGTCGAATCCGTTCGACATCCGAACCTGATGCTAATTTTTGCTTCAATTCAGCAACAGTAATCGGTGCATCCCACAAAAAATACGGCGCAGATGAAGGCGAATCCAAATCGGTTGATAATAAATCGCTCATTTTTTTACTCCAAATCAAATCCACTTTGACATTCTTAATGCGTCAAATTCACTTCTATTTTATTATTCGTCATCTTTCAAATTCACTCCGGCAGATTCATCCGTTTCAGCAGACCCTTGAAGCGCGGATCGTCGCGCAGGCTGTCCATAAACGGGTCTAGTTTTGTTCTGGGTAAGAAACAATCTTTATCCTTAAAAGATTTCTCCAATTCGGCGAAGGCTTTATCTTTGTCGCCAAGCGCGGCGTAAATACTTGCGGTATAGACTGTTCTGACATATCTCGTTTTCGCTAACTCTTTAAACTGGTCAAGATATTGTTCAGCCTCGGGTCTGCGCCCCGATTTGGCATAAGCTACTCCGACAATCACAAGGTCTTCTTGTGACTGCGGGGATATTTTTAATCTTTTTTCCGCAAGTGCTATCGCTTCATCGTATCTTCCGAGTGTGATGTATGTGTAACCGAGATATTGTCTTCCAAATCTAAAATCCGGCTCAAGGTCGTAAGCCTTCTTGCCCTGCTCCAACGCTTTTTCATTTTGTCCGGCATACAAATAACTGAGACCGAAAACCGCATTGGTAATCAGCGAAAGAGGCTCAAGTTCCGCCGCGCGCTTTAATTCCGCAACCGCCTCGTCCCGTTTTCCTGTAGGAACAAAGTAACTAGCTCCGCGAGTCAGATGAATGTAAGAAACATTCGGATCGAGTTGAAGTGCCTTTTCGTATTCGCGTTCGGATTCCGCCCAGTTCCAATCGTAAAGGGCAAGTGAATCAGCCAAAGCTCCGTGCGCTTCGGCGAGTGTCGGGTCAATTTCCAAGGCTCGCGTCGCCGCCGCTTTAGCTTGCGGAATAACATCTTTAGGCGGGAGGTCTGCATTTTTCCCCAATGAATTATATGACTCGGCAATTGTGGCATACGCCAAAGCAAAGTTCGGGTCGAGTTGAATTGCTTGTTGAAAATAATCTATACCTTTCAGAATATCGTCCTTCGTTCGCTTGGCAAAGTGATAACGACCTTTAAGATAGAGCTGATACGCTTCGTTATTGTCGGTGTAACGCTTCGCTAACTTCTGCTCGCTTTCGCCCGACAATTTCAGTTTCAGATTATTCGTAATCTCGGCGGCAATCTCTTTCTGCGTTAAAAGCAGTTCCGACATCTTCCGCTCATACTGTTCGCCCCACAAAGATTTACTGTTTTGCGTATCAACCAGATTGACGCTGATGTTGAGATTGTCGCCGCACTGCGTGATGCGTCCGGTCAGCACCGAATCAACACCAAGTTCTTTGGCGACAACTTGCGGGTCGGTCGCTTTGCCTTTGTAACGAAATACCGAACTCGTCGGGCTGACTTTCAAATCGGGAATCTGCGAGAGCCGATAAATCAAAGATTCCGCCAAACCGTCCGACAGATAATCCGTATCGGCATCCGAACTTTTATTTTCAAACGGCATCACGGCGATGGAATTGATTTGTTTGGTGGTCGTTGCAAGATATTTGTAGCCGAAGAATCCGCCAACGGCGAGAAAAAGAGTTAATAATCCAGCGGTGAGATATTTAGATTTCGAATTACTTGCAACCGTTTGATTCGTCGTCGTTTGATTGATTTCGTCTAAAGTTGTCGCTTGCAGAATCTGCGTTTTCGGTTCTTCTCTTTCAGGCGAAATTGTTCGTTCCAATTTGTCTTGAAACTCTAAGTCTTGCTTCACGTCTTTTAAATCAATCAACACATCTTTGATTGTTTGATAACGCTCATCTCTGTCTTTTCGCAGGCATTTGCTGATTATTTTTGATATTTCAGTTGGAACATCTGCGTTCAAAGGTTTCGGCTCTTTGTGAAGAATCGCCCCAATCATTTCTAACGCATTTTCACCTTCAAACGGAAGTTGTCCCGCCATCATTTCATAAAACACCACGCCAAAACTAAAAATATCCGTCTGATGATCAACATCTTTCCCGCGAGCCTGTTCCGGCGACATATAGTTTGGCGTTCCGATAATCATTCCGGCTTGCGTCTGTGATTGAATTGCCGTCGCCGCTTCTTCGTCCAATGCGGCAGTTGCCGTCACTTTTGCAATTCCAAAATCAAGAATCTTAACCAAACCATTCGCCCGAACCATCACATTATCAGGCTTAATATCCCGATGAACGATGCCCGCCAAATGTGCTTCATCGAGTGCCGACGCAACCTGAATCGCAATCTCCAACGCTGACTTATAATTCAACGGATTCGCTTGTTTATAATCGTTAAGTGTTTTACCGTCAATAAATTCAGTCGCAATAAAATGCGTTCCTTCGCTCTCGCCGATCTCATAAATCGTAATGATATTCGGATGATTCAAGGCGGACGCGGATTTCGCCTCACGCACAAAACGGCTCATTCGATCAGCATCTTCGGCAAATTCAGACGGCAGAATCTTGAGCGCGACTTTTCTATCGAGTTTCGTATCTTGGGCAAGAAACACTTCGCCCATGCCGCCTTTGCCGATTGGCGAAAGAATTTTGTATTGATTGATAATCGTTCCGGTTTCTAATTTCATTTTTTTCAAATTCATTCGGGCAGATTCATCCGTTTCAGCATCGCCTTGAAGCGCGGATTGTTTTATTTTTTTAACAGACGAATGATTTCCTGATAAATTCTTTCAATTTCTTCATCAAGATTTTGCAGATGTTCGGCTAATTCTTTTTGCGCGGCTTGGGATTGGCGTAATTCTTCGCGCAAGCGGGCGTTTTCCATTCGCGTCCTACGCAGAACGATAAGCGGCGGACGGTTGAGGCGCAGCCGTTTCAGATGAAACTTTCCGGTTTCCCTCAAACCTGTCAAAAGCCCGTCGGTTTCTTGGCGTAAATGCAAACTTAAATCGTCGTGGTGAGGGTGAAGCAGCCTTTTTCCGTCAGCCGAATCCGCCCAAAAATCGCCTTTGATGCGGTTACAAGTCGTGCAGCAATAGACCAAATTTTCCGGTCTGTTATCGCCGCCCGCCGAACGCGGTTTAAAATGGTCTAATTCGAGTTCGCTGCCTGCATCTTCTTCGCGGACACCACAATAACCGCAAGCAAAATTGGAGGTTTGGCGGACGGCTTGGCGTAGTTCGGATTCGGTCATTTTCTCCACTAAGCAACTAAATTATGCAAAACTCGTTCACGTTCATTTTTTAAGGCTTCGTGTTCACTTCGCAAACTTTTCAACTGTGTTTTAGCCCGTTTTGCTAAATCATCTTGACGCGAAGCAATCGCCGTCAGCACGGCATTTTGCGTTTCGGTGCGGCTGATTTCCGCCTCCAATTTGCTTTTTGCCTCGCGCTCACGCTCAAGTGCGGGATTCAAACTTTGCCATTCGGCTTCTTCCAATTCCGAAAACAATTTTTCGAGAATCAGATTTTCTTCCACCGTCAGCGAGTTTTCCGATTCACGTCGTTGCAGTTCGTTTAGTTGTAACTGTTTTGTTTCGTTCCACATAAAAAATCTCCATCAGCAATTATAACATTATTTATTTATATCCTTTCTTTCAAATTCATTCCGGCAAACCCATCCGTTTCAGCAAATCCTTGAATCGCGGGTCGTCGCGGAGGGGGTCAAGCATCGGCTCAGTCTTCATGAGGACTGACATGCGCCAATCGCGTTCTTGAAAAGCAGTCTCCAATTCAGCAAAAGCTTTTTCCTTTTCGCCGAGCCCCACGTAAATGATCG
>JANOXW010000578.1:0-12365 GCA_031418635.1 Acidobacteriota bacterium | reverse complement strand
TCCGCCGGATTGGGCGGAATGGGTCCCGAAGGCAACAAATTAACCTTCGTTTCTTTTTCATATTGAATGACCTGCAAAACTTCCGCCTCTGTCATTTCGCTCGAAAGCAAGGTGCTTAAACCTTCATTATTGCTAATGTCGAAAACGGTATGAAGCCGCGGACGGCGCATATCGGCATCAATGACTAAAACACTTGCGCCAGTTTGCGCCAAACTGATTGCCGTATTGATGGCAGTCGTCGTCTTCCCTTCGGCGGGCAAACTCGACGTAACCAACAGCGATTTTGGCGCGTGTCCGGCGGTTGAGAGCAAAATCGAAGTTCTCAATTGCCGGTAGGCTTCTGCTAAAGATGAACGCGAATCATTATGAATCAGCAATTCCGAATTTGCTTTGGAGTTACCATCTTCGGTGGCTCCAACCAATAAAAGCCGACGTTTCGGCATTGAACCGATGGTTGGAATAGCTGCCAGCGCGGGCAATTGCAGATGACTTTCGACATCTTCGGTCGTGCGAATCGTATCATCGAGATATTCAAGAAACAACGCCAAGCCGACACCAAACAAAGTTGATAAAAACAGTGCGGCAATCACAGTTGTCAGACGGCGCGGAGAAATCGCCTCTTTTGGCGGAATGGCAATCTCCGCAACGCTAATGTTATTGTCCGTGCCGACTGCAATCACATCATTTTCGCGCTGTTGTTTTATTAAATTCTCCAGAAATCCCTTTTTGGTTTCGATTTCTTGTTGTAGCAGGCGAATCGCCACACCGGATTGGTTTTGCCCCTGCGCTTGATTATATTGCTCGTTATACGCCGCCCGCACTTTGTCTTCCTGTGTTTTTGCCTTTATATATTCGGTCTTGACATTATCTAAAATAAATTGTGCCGTGCGTCCGCGAAATTTATCCAAATCAGCTTCATTTTTTTCCGTTGCTTTGGTTATTTCGTTTTCAAGAGTGCTGATTTGACGCTCATATTCTTTTATTTCAGGTGCGCCTTCCAAATATTCTTGTAAAAGTTTTGCCCGTTCCGCTTTTAATTGGGCAATTTTTTGCTGTGTTTCATTAACTAATTTGCGAATATCACCTTCTCTTTCGGTAATATAACGCGCCATCTGTTCTTCGGTCAGAGATTTTACGCGATCTGGTGATTTCTCTAGTGCCAAGTATTTAGCTTCGGCATTTTTACGCGCATTTTCGGCTTCCAATAATTGTTTATTTAACCCTGAAAGTCGGTCAATGACGATGGTTTGTTCGTTGTCGGTTTTGAGAATTCCGGCACTTTTGGTAAGTTCAAATAATTTTATTTCGCCTGCTTTTATCTCTGATTGCAGATTAGCAACTCTTTCCTGTAAAAAATCGCTTGTCTTGCGGCTTGTCCCTGAACGCTTTTCTTGATTTGATTTAGTAAAAACTTCAGAGATGCCATTAACAATTAACGCACTGAGTTCGGGATTAGTGTGGCGATAACTGATTTCAATCAACCTTGTATCTTTAATAGTTGTCCGTGATTCGCGCACCGGCTCGACTATTAGATTTTTTTTGATAATTTCGACAAATGGGGCAAGCCGGATAGCTTCTGCAATATCTTCGCTTGAAGCCAAACCTGCACTTGGCGAAACTGATAATTCTTCAGCCGGTTTATCCGATTTTTTTTCATCATCGCTGGCAAGTCCGACGGATTTTAACATTGATTTCCAAGCCGAAATCGAATCTTCCGCTTTCGTTTTTTGAAAATCCTTGTTACTATCCAAACTCATCTCTTTAATAGCCCGCCGCAAAAGACTCTGACTGTTAAGTAATTGTAATTGAGTATTAAAATATGATGGGTCTTGATTTGATTGAGGCAAACGACGGTCGCTTGTTACCAAATCGGGATTAACCTGTTCCAAATCCACTTGCACTACCGCTTTTGCCTGATAAATATTCGGTTTGCGAGCCATATAAATGGCGGTAAGCGTCGTCAGTAAAACCGCTAAACCGATAACCAACCAAAGTCTTTTACGGATTGCTCTCCAATAATCAACTAGCTGAAACCCGTCTTGGGCATATTCATTATACGCGCCGTAACTTCCGTTATTGACAGGAACAGACGGCTCAAAAGGATATTCGATCTGTGCTGTTTGAACCGGTTTTTGAATTATTTCACGACTTTCTTTCATCAATTAACTTTCAATTATAAAGTATTTTACGGAATCCTATAAAAAACATTGCCTAATCCGCCGGTCAATGCTTTGACAAAACTATTGGTAAAATCTTTGACCTTATCAGTCGGCACTTCGACAATATCATTGGCAAGCAGTTCCGGGTCGGCAATTTTTTTAGCTCTAATGGCGTTCAAATCGAATTTGAGTTCTTCTTTGATTTTACTGCCCGGCTCTTGTCTGACAATTCGCACTTCAGTTTGTTTGGTTGCCGGCAGAATTCCGCCCGCCGCCGCAATCGCTTGAGTTAAAGTTATTGTTTGCTTCAAAGGAATCGCCTGCGGTTTGATAACATTGCCCGTAACATAAATTTGGTCGGCTTCGAGAACAACGACAATGTCGCCGGGACGCATCATCGGATTTTCTTTCCCCTTTAAAACATCTGCTAAAACATAACTAAAAAATGTAACACCTTCGGATTCGGTAGTTTCGGTTGATGGATTTGTCTGGCAACCGGAAATTCCGCCGACTCGTGCAACTTGAATTTTTGTTCCGGCTGTTTTGACATCTTGTCCACCAGCAAAACTTAAAAGCTCAAGCAACGTCAATCGCCGATTCGTATAAAAATTGCCGGGCTTTTCTACCGCGCCGATAACCGATAACGGTTGCGAATTTTGCTCTTTTACAAAGACGGTTACATACGGATCGCGCAGATAATTTTGCTTATAAAGATTGACGATTTCCGCTGATAATTCGTTTTCAGTTTTGCAAATAGCAAGGATCGAACTATCAATCCGCGGCAGACGAATTCTGCCCGTTTCATCCATTCTGATATTCGGTTGTGACAATTCAGGGTGACGATAGACGGTTACTTCCAAAATATCGTGTAGCCCGATTCGATAACGCTCTTCACTATCCTTAATATTGGCTTGAATGGTTTCGGTCGTAACTTCCTTGTTTTTTATTTCTGCTTTTTCAGGAGTTTTTGCTTCTTGGGCAATAGTCTGGAAACTTACTCCGAAACTAAACAAATACAGAAAACATCCAACAAATACAATTTTAACTGCAATCATAATTTTCCCCCAAATTTTACTCTTTATTTGTAAAATGATTAAAATCTTTCGATTCAGTTATGAGTGAAACAGTTTATCACAATATAGAATTTTAAAAACCGGCAGTGAATTAAACTTAAAAAAACACGAAATTGCCCTGAACAAAAAAATCAACTCATAAAACATTCTCTAAAACAACAAATTTAGTTTAGCAAATGATTTCAGGTAATTAAAGTTGTTCGTTTTATTGTTAAACTTTTTTGAGTTAAACTCTGAATTTATTCCCTGCGAAAGATTATGCAAAACGCAACGCCGATGCTTCGGCAATATCTTGAAATAAAGAAACAATATCCCGGCACATTGCTGTTTTTTCGGCTTGGCGATTTTTATGAAATGTTCAATGACGACGCGGTTATCGGTTCACGCGAATTGGAAATCACGCTGACGGCGCGACATAAAGACACGCCCAATCCGATTCCAATGTGCGGCGTTCCGCATCACGCGGCGGCAGGTTATATTTCACGCCTCGTTAAAAAAGGCTATCGCGTGGCGATTTGCGAACAAACTGAAGAAGCCGGTCAAGGCAAAACCCTTGTCCGCCGCGAAGTCGTTCGCGTCATCACGCCCGGCACGGCGGTTGACCCGCAACTTATCGAATCAAAAGAAACCGTCTATCTCGCTTCGCTGTGCGGCGCGGGCGAAACCTTCGGCGCAGCTTTTCTCGAACTCTCCACCGGCGAATTTTTTGCCACGCAAATTTCCGGCACAAATGCTTGGACAAATATCTGCGCCGACATCGAAAGTTTTGCGCCGAGAGAGATTCTTTTCCCCGAATCGTTGGAAAAATTAGTTGTAAATTCTTTTTCAAATTCTATTTCCAACCATCTGACGTTATCAGACGCATCTAACGTCGTTTCTATTAACCCGCCGAATTCCAACAAATTTTCAGCGACTTTGACACCGCTTGACGATTGGTTGTTTCATCTTGAAGACAGCGAAAATCTGCTAAAGCGTCAACTAAGTGTCAAAGAATTAACGGGATTCGGTTTCAGCGGAAAAACGGAGGCGATTCGCGCTTCGGGCGCGTGTCTGCGTTACGCGCAAGAAACGCAACGTGCTTCGGCTGAACATATTTCCGAAATTAGTTATTTTGAAGCCGCCGATTTTATGGTTTTGGATGCGATAACGCTCAAAAACCTCGAAATCGTCGAATCGCGCAACGAAACCAACAAACGCACCGTCTTTAGCGTGATTGACGAAACCGTAACCAATATGGGCGCGAGGCTTTTACGCACTTGGCTGTTGCGCCCGTCAATCAAACGAAGCGAAATAAACACGCGGCTTTCCGCTGTTGCCGAATTGACCGATTCGATTTTACGCGACAAACTCCGATACCTTTTAAAAGAAGTCGCCGATTTGGAAAGGCTTGTCGGACGCTTAAATCTCGGCACGGCATCGCCGCGCGATTTGCTTGTCCTCAATCGTTCCCTTTCACAAACACCCAACATCAACCTTTCGTTATCAGACGCGCAGAGTTTATTGCTCCAAGTGTTGAGCGAAAATATCTTTGAACTTCCCGAAATCCGCGATCTAATCAATTCCTCAATCGCCGACGAACCGCCAATGAACATTGCCGATGGCGGCGTAATTCGGGAAGGTTTTAGTGCCGAACTCGACGAACTGCGCGATATTTCGCGCTCTGCCAAACAGACAATTGCGAGTTTTGAAGCACACGAAAAGCAACGCACGAGCATTTCCAATCTGAAAATCAAATTTAATAATGTTTTCGGCTATTTTATCGAAATTTCCAAAGGCAATGTGCCGCGTGTTCCCGACGATTATGAACGCCGACAAACTTTGACCAACGCTGAACGCTACACCACACCACAACTCAAAGAATGGGAACAAAAAGTTTTGGGCGCGGAAGATGAAATCAAAGAACTCGAAACCGAACTTTTCGGGCAAATTCGCACTCGCGTTACCCGCGAAACACAGAGTTTGCAATCAACCGCCCGCGCCTTAGCGACGCTTGATGCGCTTCAAAGTTTAGCTGAAACCGCGACACGCCGAAATTATGTTGCGCCCGTTCTGCACGACGGCGACGAAATCGAAATCAAAAGCGGCAGACATCCGATTGTCGAAGCCTTTAGCGCGGAAACTTTTATTCCAAACGATTTAAAAATGAACAATTCGACTGACCGTATGTTGATTGTTACAGGCGCGAATATGGCTGGAAAATCAACAATTATGCGGCAAATTGCCATTATCCAAATTCTCGCACAAATCGGCTCATTCGTTCCTGCAACCTTAGCCAAACTTCCGATTTTAGACCGAATTTGGACACGAGTCGGCGCGTCGGACGATTTGGCAAGCGGACGTTCAACTTTTATGGTCGAAATGACCGAAACCGCGACGATTTTGCATAATGCCACACCGCGTTCTTTGATTTTACTCGATGAAATCGGGCGCGGAACATCAACCTTTGACGGACTTTCGATAGCTTGGGCAGTTGCCGAATATCTGCACAATTCGCCCGAACATTCTGCTAAAACTCTTTTCGCCACGCATTATCACGAATTAACCGAACTCGCCGAAAAACTGCCGGGCGCGAAAAACTATCAAGTTACGGCAACCGAAAAAGATGGCGAAATCGTCTTTCTTCACAAACTCGAACGCGGTAAAGCCTCAAAATCTTACGGCATCGCTGTTGCCCAACTCGCCGGTTTGCCACCAAAAACGATTGCGCGGGCAAAAGACGTTTTGGCAAAACTCGAACAATACGAATTAGCCGTTTTTTCTGGGGCAAAGCCAACTTCCGAAGCGTTAGAAACCGCCGTCGGACGCGCCGGCAAAAGCAAAATCGCTTCCCAATTCTCACTTTTTGCTATTTCAAACGAAGATGTGATTGACGAATTGCGCGACATCGAGATTGAAAAAATGTCGGCGGAAGAAACAAAAGAATTTTTGTTAAATATGCAAAAACGCATTGTTTAGCCTTGTTTGCATTAAGTAAAAATTTATTTTTGCTTCACTAAATGGAAAAAATATCGAACCGTTTCGTCGTTACCGTTTAGAGTTAAGGCATTTTCGCTCTCGTCAAGTTTCTTGGTTGACAAAGTAATCAACAAAACACGCTTTCCCGATTTGCTACTAAATGGTTTCTGACTACTTGCCACATTTTCGCCATTTAATTTTATATCAAAACTTTCACTGTTTGATTCTATCGGGATTTGCAGGTTGAGTTTGATTTTCTCCGTGTTAGGTTTGATTCTGATAACCTTAATATCATCACCGCCGCCTTTTCCGCCTGAATAAGGCAATAAACTTGCGATTATTGGTGTTTGCGGTTGGGGTTGGGTTTCTTTTGGTTTTTCGATTGGAATTTTACTTTTTTCCCGACGTAAGTTTTCCAATTCGCGCTCAAGTTTTAGCCTTTCGTTTTTTTCGCGTTCAAAATGTTCATTTAATACTTCGGTTTGCCCGTTTTTATTTTCGAGTTCTTTTCGCAAGTTTTGTTCACGTTCTTGGGCTTGCCTGATTTGTTCTTGCAATTCATTTTCTTGGCGTTTTAGTTCGTCGGCACGTTGATTTTGCCCATTTTGCAACCGCACCAACTCATTGGTGTAACGCGCCCTTTCAAATAGTAAAAATCCTATTCCAACCATTAGTAAAATCAGCAAAGCGGCAGTTGCATATTGAAAAAGATTTTTTTGAATATTGAAGAAACCGGCGATTTTTCCCCACAATGTCGGTTCGATAATGTCTGATTTTTGTTCGGCAATAAAGGTGTGCAACGCGATGGAATTGGCAACTTTTTCGCGTCTTTCGGGCGATTTCGGCAAACTTTTCTCAAATCGTGCGCTTTCTGTCGCCGACATTTTACCAATTGCGTAACGGTCAACCAATTCATTTTCCAAATCCATCAAATCGTAAAAGAAATCGCCGTCCGCAAAAAAGCGTTCCTCAAACGCTTCGCGCTCTTTTTCGCTAAACTCTTGAAAAAGAAAGCGTTTCATTTCTGCTTGATTGATTTGGTCGGGTTGTGTCATTGCTCAGTTCACTGCTTCTGCTAGTTATAAGTGTCCGAAACTGCTCATTCGGTTACACTCAAAGTTTATTTTTTATACATTCTTTGATGCACTTTTCTAAACGGACACGAAGGCGACACGCTTTTACTTTGAGTGTGTTCATTGTCAAACCTAATATGTTGGCTAAATTTTTTCGATGTTGTTTGTTTTTCTCGTTCTCGTCCGCGTCATAATAACCGAGAATAAGTAAGCGGTCATTGCCGTCGGACGTGATTTCGGAAAGACAAGATTTTAAACAGGAAATCCGCGTATCAGGTTCGTCGCTAAAGTCAGGCATAACGACGATTGTCGGTAACTCGTCGCCAAAACCGTCTTCTTTGTTTTTTCGCTTAAATTCGAGCCAAACATACCGCGAAACTTCAACGGCGTAAGCATTTATGTTTTCGACTTTAACCGCTTGGATGAGTTTCGATGCTACACGGTCAAGCGTTTCATCGGCTAAAGTATCGGCATTTGTGGCGGCACAACCCCGCCAAACAAAACATTTGACGAGTTTTAAGCGCAGTTCTTCATATTTCGCGCTGGCTTTGTTTTCATCCGCATCAAGCCGGTCAAGAAGAAAGGCAAATGCCGTTGCCGTTAAAATTGCCACATTTAATTTCCTCAAAAATGTTCATTATAGATTTTCGGAGATACAAAACTACAAAGCTACACGAAGTTTGCACAAAGTTTTTTCTCATGTCTTTGGCAAATTTATGTCTATTTGTCTTGATTGTTTTCAAATAAGCACCTGAGCAAAAGTAATGTAATTTTATATTCGGAGTGAGTGAAAGGTGAAAAGTGATAGGTGATAGACAAAGGGCGATTATCACTTAGCAGCTATCATTTAGCACTTATTCCGAAGTGATTTTCATAATCTTACAAAACTTTTGCTTGCCCTGCTTAGTTGTCAAACAATTCTTTTCTTCGTGATTTTTTCGTGTTCTTTCGTGGTGTATTACTTATCAAACTTTATCGCCAATTTCCAATCAGCACAAACGGCGACCAATAATATGGATGAGCAAACGGCGCGTTTTCATCGGTCTTAAACGGCGGTTGCGTTGTGTCTTTGTCAACTTTGAAAACTCCGACATCGCGGTTTTTCGTAGCATCTTTAGTGGTTGGTTTTAGTTTGCCTTCAATCATCGCAATCTGCGCTCGTTGCATTGCTTCGGCTTTGGTTATTTTTGGATTTTCTTTGTGCAGACGATAAAATTCGCTCATCAACAGCGATGTGCTTTCGTCTGAAACCGACCACAGCGTTGCTAAAATCGCCTTTGCGCCGCGATTTTCGATGAATGTTGCCAAACTGTCAACTTCCTTGCCGTTGTTTTCCGTCAATGTTTGATTACTTGCATTGCCGAAAGCCGTGTTGCACGCGGAAAGCGTAACCAATTCGACATCGGTAAAATTCAACTCCGACGCATCGCCGACTTGTTCGAGTGTCAACGCCTGATTATTTCCCAACAGAAGGAACGAATCAGCCGTATCGCTTCCCAACCGAAAATGCGTGGCAAAATGAATGATGTTGTATTTGCGTTGGTTATTGGAGAGCGTCAAACCAAGTTGGTCTTTGAGCGTGGCAACGGTAAACTCACCGTCAACATAACGTCTTCCGAATAAAATCCCGCTTTCCGTGTCCTCGTTGCGGACAATTTTCTGCAATTCTTGGGTAACGCCGGGCAAAGCAGCAAAACTGATTTGACCTTCCGAAAGCGGAATACTAACACTGCTTGCTTTGCTCACGCCTAAGCCTAACGCCCGCCAATCGCTATCGGTTTGGGCTTGCAAAACTTGGCGCGTGGTTGAGGTTACCACGACATTTTGATACTTCTGTGCGAGATATTTTTCGCCATCAAATAGCGCGGCAATCGGAATATAACGCAAAGTTCCGTCCAACGTCCACACCAAAGTTTTCGCCTCTGCACCGATCAATGACGCTTCAATCGGTTTTACTAAAATGTCGTAAAGTTCTTTGCCCAAAGGTCTTGGATCAACCTGAGGATTTTGCAAAGCGGCGCGAAATTCGAAGATTTTTTTGTTCAGTTCTGCTGATTTTATCTCCGTTTTGCCGTCAACCTGAACTTTCGGCGTGGTCAGCACGACGCGATAACGGTCTGCGCCCAAAATTGTCGAAATCGCCACCGTTCTTACGCCCCATTGTTGAAGTTTGCCTTGCAGTGCGCGGTCGGTTTCGATTTCTTTTTTGGTTTGTGCGCCGAATTCTTTTTCCAGAGTTTTGAGCAATAACCTGAAAGCAGTGTTCGCGTCAGTCAATTTTTGATTGAGTTCGTCAAGCCGCGCTTGTTCGGTAAAATCTGCTCCAAGCCGCTTTTTACTATCTTCGAGTTTGATCGTTTCCGCGCCGAGGGCGGTGATTTTTTCCGCCGTTTCCAAATATCGCTCTATGGCTTTGCGTTCCGCGCTGTTCGGTTCGATGCGGTTTGTCAGATTTTTGATTTCTTCGGCATCACGGCGGACAAAATCGAAAAACTCATCTGTTTTTAGTAACGCCAAAACCTGTTCGGCTTCGGCAAAACGTCCTTGTCCGATCAGTACATCGGCAAGTGCGCGATAGGTAAATTCAAACGATTTTAGATAAGATTGTTGGAGTGATTTGTCCAATAATTTGATGTTCGAGCGTAATTGTTGAAAGACATTAACCGCCTGTTTGCCATAAAAAGCGGCAAAGTTGAGGTTGTTGCGTGAATAGTAAAGAAACATTAAATTGTTGAGGGTATTTGCCTCTTTGCTTTTTTCACCGATAACCCGACTGAGCGACAAAGATTGACTCAGATATTCGAGAGATTTCTGTCCGTCGCCTAAATCCGTATAAACTTTGCCGATGTTATTAAGTGCGGTTGATTCGCCGCTTTTATCGCCGACGGCACGGCGCAGAGGCAACGATTGAAAGTAAAAATCGAGGGCTTTTTGTTTTTCGCCCAAATCCGAATAAACGACACCGATATTGCTCAAAGCGTTGGCTTCACCGCCTTTATCGCCGACGGCTTTCATTATTTCCAAAGCCTGTTTGTAATAATCCAGTGCCTTTTGTTTGTCGCCCAAATCCTGATAAATATAGCCGATATTATTTAACGTAACAGCCTCGCCGTTTTTGTCGCCAACGGCTTGGCGAAGTTTCAATGATTGGTTATAAAATTCGAGGGCTTTCTGTTTTTCGCCCAAATCGTCGTAAATCGAACCCGAATTATTGAGCGCGACAGCTTCACCATTTTTATCGCCCAACTCTTTGAAAATTAGAAAAACCCGCGAGAAATAATCGAGTGCTTTTTGTTTTTCGCCCAAACGGTCGTATGTTACGCCGATATTTAATAATGTTATCGCTTCGCCTTGTTTGTCGCCGAGTGCGCGACGCAACGCCAATGATTGATTATAGTATTCGAGAGCTTTTGACATTTCGCCCGAATCAGCGTAAATCACACCCAAATTTGTCAGAGTAATTGCCACGCCGACTTTATCGCCGATACTTTTACTAATTTCGGAGGCTTGATTTAAGTATTCAATTGCCTTTTGTTTGTCGCCAAAACCCGCATAGATATTGCCAAAATTGTTCAAGGCAATTGCTTCGCCCTGTTTGTCGCCAATCGCACGGCGCAAAACCAAAACCTGATTCAAGCTATTCAACGACTTTTGTTTATCACCCAAAGTTGAATAAATTTCGGCAATATTGGTCAGCGTTGAGGCTTCGCCGCTTTTATCGCCGACAGCGCGGTTTAGCGGCAAAGATTGATTGTAAAATTCGAGTGCTTTTTTAGTTTCGCCGATTTTCGCATAAACTCCGCCGATGTTGGTCAGCGAAACCGCTTCGCCACGTTTGTCGCCCGATTCTTTAAAGATTGACAAGGCTTGATTTAAAAAATCGAGAGCCTTTAATCTTTCACCCAAAAAATTATGAATCAAGCCAATGTTACTAAGCGTTATCGCTTCGCCGCTCTTGTTACCGAGATTTTTGTTGAGCAGTAAAACTTGGTTGTAATAATCGAGTGCCTTCTGTTTTTCGCCCAAATCGTCATAAACCGCACCGATATTGTTGAGTGTCGTCGCCTCATAATATTTATTGCCGACTTCTCTTAAAAGTTTTAGAGCTTGATTATAAAATTCGAGGGCTTTTTGCTTTTCGCCTAAATTTGAATAAACTTGCCCGATGTTGCCAAGCGCAGTAGCTTCGCCGTTTTTATTGCCTCTTTCTTTGGTTATAAGCAGTGTTTGATTGTAAAATTCGAGTGCTTTTTGTTTTTCACCCAAATCGTCATAAACCGCGCCGATATTGTTGAGAATTACGGCTTCATTGTCTTTGTCGCCGATTTCTTTAGCAATCGGCAAAGCCTGATTATAAAGTTCGAGTGCCTTTTGTTTTTCGCCCAAAAATGACGCAATCAAACCCAAACTATTGAGCAAAATACCTTCTTGTTTTTTAATGCCGACGGCGCGGGCAAGCGATAATGCTTGTTCGTAGAATTGGCGGGCTTTTTGTTTTTCGCCCAAATAACTGCTGACGTTGCCGGCATAACTCAGGCAATAAGATTCGGACGCGGCATCGCCCGCTTCGTGATACAATTTGCCCGCTTCTTCAAACTTCCGCACCGCCGTTTGCCACGCTTCGGGCGTGTTTATGTTATAGAGTTTCAAGGCTTCGGAATACGCTTGTAAGCCTTTTTGCGCTTTGACCAATTGCGCGGTCATTTCCGCCAAACTATTTTCCTGCAATTCGCGCCAACCTTTCAAGGCATCTTCGAGTTTGGCAATCGCCGTCGCGGTTTGTCCGCCAACTTCCCGCGCCGCCAAACCTTCGCCATACACACGCTCGATTTCAACGCGCCTTCGGTCGCCTATCGTTGCCAGTCGCTTATTTTCGCGCCTTAAACTATATGCTCCGGCACTCGCCTGTTTCTCAAGCGAACTTACAAATATCTCATAATCGCCCGCCGTAATTGCCACCCAACTAAGCGTTTCACTTCCCACGCTGCCGTTCGGACTATCCATCATCGCCAACTGTTTGCCGTTAGCACCAACCAATCTCAGCACGACATCAATCCCTTTCTGTTCAACCCGAATTTGCAGAAACTCATCGGCAACAAGCGAAA
>JANOXW010000577.1:0-2312 GCA_031418635.1 Acidobacteriota bacterium | reverse complement strand
GTAATTTTCTGACTTTTTAGTGTAATTTTGTGTCATAGCGTATCTCCTTTTCAGGCTCTTTGCCTGTTTTGTTTTTTAGTCAAAAACAAGGATACGCTATTTTTATCTTTTTTCTATTTCCACAACTTTTGATACTACCTCAAAATAGTTGATTTCATTTTGGTAATACATGTTGCTTGCCGATTTTTAATTATAGCTTTTTCGCAGAAACCAAACGGATGAATATGAACAGAAAAAAGACAAAAAATATCCAGTCGTTTATTCCATAAATTGAATAAAATATACCGGCAGATGTATCTTTATTATAAACATCGGCAAGGCTGTTGCTTAAAATCCAATTTGTCCAAAGAGAACCGTAAATAAACTTTTCGATTGCAAAAACGCCAACAAGCCATTTCACTTTATCGTAGTTTTTGGATACCGATATATAAGCTAATCCCCAAATGATTATCATTAATAATCCAAATCTGGACATAACTACCGGATCAACTTCGGGAATAACAGCATTGGTAAAAAAACGTGAATTTACCAATACGCCCAAAATATTCATTAACCCGGCAAGGACAAAACCCTTGGCGATTGTTTCATTTTTAATTGTCATAACTGTTTTGATTTATTGAATTAAGCAGATAAAACTGTTCAATGTGTAAATATACTGCAAAGCAGTCAAAAATCGTAACTAAACGACTCGTTTTTTGCTCTATACCTACTCCAATTATAATAGATTAGAACTGTGTTTTCCCCAACCTGAGAGCTATTCACAAGCAAAGTTTAGTTCCAAAAAACAAAAGTCTAAAATCTGATGGAAATAAAAATATGTGTGCGTTGATCTGCCCAAGTCCCGGAGCGATTTCGATGGTCAGATTAGACGACGGAAGCCATCCGCAAAGTTGGAAACAACGAATGATTAGTTAAAAGTTTGAACTATCTGGCAGAAATGCGACTGTTAAGGAGTGTGTTACGAGTTCAACATTAAATACGCTCTTTTACAGTCGCGTTTCTGCCTTTTTTTATTTGTCAAAACTCGCATAAACCTTCTGCAAAAATTCATCAATTTTATTGTTTTCAATCCAACGCGCCACGATTAAAAGCTCTTTTTCGCGGTCAATATAAACAATATTCGTGCCGTTTCCTAAAAAGGCAATCGTGTCGGCGGGCGCGTTCGGGTATAGTTTTTTGTCCGTGTTCAGATAAAAATTCATAAAACCGTAAGTCGGTTGCGCGGTTGTCGGCGTGGTTGCTAATTTCAAAAATTCGGACGAGAGAATTTGTTTGTCCTTCCATTTTCCGTTCCGCAAAGTTAAAAGTCCGAAACGCGCCATATCTCTTGCCGAAATAAACATTCCGCCGCCCCAATGTCCGCCGCCGCTAACCGATTGCATAATTTGCCCGTCAATCACAACGAACGAATTTTCATAACCAAACCAACGCCACGTCTGCGATGCGCCGATCTCATCCATCAGATTTTCTTTCAAAACTTGCGGCAGAGGTTTGCGCCACATATTAAGCGCGGCGAGAGCCAAAACATTTACACGCACGTCGTTGTATTCATAAGCCGCGCCGGGTTCATTGCGTTTGCGATTGAGCCAATTGTTTGCGTCCTTATCAGGACGATCTGCCCAATCTGGTTTGCTCCAGAGAATTCCTTCCCAATCACTTGTTTGCCGAAGCATCGAATCCCAAGTAATTTTTCGGTTATGTTCGGTTTCAAAAAGCGGAATGAATGTCGATCTGCCGAAATTATCGGCATTATCAAATCTTTCAAGCGGATTATAAGCAAGAACCGGAGCCATTTCTTTGTGAACCGGCGCGTTCAAATCTTTGATAATCTTTCGGTCAAAAGCCAGACCGACAACGCTTGTCAAAAAACTTTTTGTAACCGAATGCGTCATATCAACGCGAAACGGTTCGCCCCATTCTGCAATGATATAGCCGTTTTTGATCACGATGCCGGTCATCTCGCCGCGCGGTTTCTGTGCGCCGACCGCTTCGCCGAACGGTTCGCGCCCGAACGTCTGCGCCTGTGCAAGTTCCATATCGCGGGGCAATTTCGCTTCGTTCTGCACTGCAAAATCAATCGCTGCTTTTAGTTTGTCCACGTCAACTCCGACCTGTAACGGTGTTCGTTTTTCCCAATCGTCGCCGGCGTTCGGAAAATAATCTGTCGAAGTTATCCGGTTTTGAGCGTGAACATTTACGGTCAAAATCAAAAAGAAAATTTTAATCGAAATAAATGTTTTATGTTGAATGGTATTTATTTTTTTCTTTTTTAAAATTACTCTCAAAACTATGATAACCAAAATAACTTAAAT
>JANOXW010000576.1:0-4714 GCA_031418635.1 Acidobacteriota bacterium | reverse complement strand
TAGTTAGTCTTCCCGAATCATCAAATAATTTCAATATTTTTCACGTCTAATATTTCCCCAAAAAGAATTAGTGTGGCAAAAGTTTGTTTTAATTTAAGACGGCTAAAGCATATTAGTATTCTCGAAATAATTTAATAAACTATTTGTGAGAGTTTGGTAATATCTATGTCAATACTCGTGCCAAAAGACAAAATAGCTTGAAATGCTGATAAATAAATGGCGAAATGAATTGGGCGAGTCTTACACTTAAAATTCGTTCGGTCAAATTGATTGATTGATTGAGCAATCTGAATGAATTTTGCTCTTTTTGCTTTGAGTAAAAAGTCGTCTTACTTGTCCAAACTTGACGATGTGGGAAGCATACAAGTCGGATCATAGTCAGACTCAAACTAAATTAATAATATATTTATGCTACAAATAATGTCAAGCATTGTTTTTTATTGTTTAATAATTGAAAATGAAGCATTGTCTTTTCCAAAAAGCTATTGCTGGCAACCAAACCGGTTTTTAGAAAAAACAAAAGGCGGAAAGGTTTGACAAACCTTTCCGCCTTTTGTTTTAGAATTTTTAGATTAAGTGCTTGCAGAAAAAAGGCAGAAGCCTTTTATTTTCAGGCTAAATCATCATCTTCGACATCAACTAAATCTAACTCATCTTCGTCAAAAGCTTCGTCTTCTATTTCAAACTCGTCAACTTCTTCGACTTCATCAAAGTCTTCGACATCAATTCCCGGCACGTCAATCGGTGCGGGGAAATCAAGTCCGCCGGTGGTTAATGGGAAATCGTCAAATTCCTCTTCTTGTTTCTGATTAACGGTCGGATCGTAATCAACTTTGACGTTGCGGTAATATTTCATTCCTGTTCCCGCCGGAATCAATCGTCCCATAATGACGTTTTCCTTGAGTCCGCGCAGATAATCCACGCGCCCGCTAATTGCCGCTTCAGTCAAAACGCGGGTTGTTTCTTGGAAACTCGCCGCTGAAATAAAGGAATCGGTGGACAGCGAAGCCTTGGTAATACCGAGCAATAACGGTTCGGCACTCGAAGGTTTGCCGCCGGCTTCGATGACGCGACGATTTTCGTCTTCGTAACGGAAACGGTCAACTTGTTCTTCGAGCAAGAATTCGGTATCGCCGACATCTTTGATTTTCACCCACCGAAGCATCTGTCGAACGATACACTCGATATGTTTATCATTGATGTTCACGCCTTGCAGACGATAAACTTCCTGAATTTCATTAACGATGTATTGTTGCAATGCTTCCGGTCCTAACACGCGCAAAATGTCGTGCGGATTAAGCGGTCCGTCCATCAAAGCCTCGCCGGCTCTGACGCGGTCTTCTTCTTGGACGTTGATGTGCGTTCCACGCGGAATATCGTATTCGCGTTCTTCGCCGTCGTCGCCCGTAATGATAAGTTTGCGCTTACCTTTGGAAATCCCGCCGAATTTAACTAAACCGTTAATCTCCGACATCACGGCTGTTTCGCCCGGACGACGCGCTTCAAATAATTCGACGACGCGCGGCAAACCGCCAACGATGTCTTTCGTCTTGGTCGTTTCACGCGGTATTTTAGCGATCACATCGCCAGCTTCTACTTCTTGTCCGTCAACCGCCATTAAGTTAGCGCGAATCGGCATTTGATAAGTTTTCAAGACTTTGTTGCCGTTGCGGATTTCGAGACGCGGTTGATGTTTTTCATCCGAATCTTTGACCACAAGGCGCGTTTGTCCGGTAACTTTATCAATGTCTTCCTCAATCGTTTTGCCTTCTTTCAAGTCTTGGAATTTCACCACGCCCGGAACTTCCGTCAAAATGGCAAAGGTGAACGGATCCCAAGTTACCAGCAAATCGTCTTCTTTTACCTGTTGACCGTCTTTGACGTGCAGATGCGCTCCATAAACGATGGTATAACGCGCAACTTCGCGTCCGCGTTCATCAAGTAAAGCGATTTCGGATTGGCGTTTCATCGAGATAAGTTCACTGGCGCGATTGGTAATAACCTTCATATCGCCCAAGTATTTAACCGTTCCGTCCATCGCCGCCGCGTGTTTGGTTTCCTGTTCCAGACGCGCCGTTCCGCCGACGTGAAAAGTTCTCATCGTCAACTGCGTTCCGGGTTCGCCGATTGATTGCGCCGCGATTACGCCGACGGCTTCGCCGATTTCAACCGTGTTTCCCGTCGCCAAGTTACGTCCGTAACATTTGACGCAGATTCCGCGTCGTGATTCGCACGTCAACGGCGAGCGAATCCGAACTTTTTGCAAACCTGAAAGTTGAACTTGTGCCGCTAAATCTTCGCTGATTTCCTGATTAGCTTCAACAATCGGTGTGCTGTCAACCGGGTCAATAATGTCGTCAAGCGATGTGCAACCGACGATTCTGTCGCGCAGCGATTCGACTTCTTCACCATTGCGGATAATCGCTTCCGCCCAGATTCCGCGCAGTGTTCCGCAATCCTGTTCGGAAACGATAACGTCTTGCGCCACGTCAACCAAGCGGCGTGTCAGATAACCCGAATCAGCCGTTTTTAGTGCTGTATCAGCCAAACCCTTGCGTGCGCCGTGTGTTGAAATAAAGTATTGCAACACATTCAGACCTTCGCGGAAGTTAGCCACAATCGGAGTTTCGATGATTTCGCCCGACGGTTTCGCCATCAAACCGCGCATTCCCGCAAGTTGACGAATCTGTGCTTCCGAACCTCGCGCACCCGAATCAGCCATAATCAAAATCGGATTTAGTTCGCGCCGTTCATCTTCGCGGGCGTGCATCGCTAAGAACATTTCTTTCGCCACGCGGTCAGTAACTTCCGACCAGATCGCCGTAACTTTGTTGACGCGCTCCATATTCGTCATCGTCGCGTCTTCGTATTGCTTTTGCAATTTATCAACTTCGACACGTGCATCCTCGATGATTTTTTTCTTGCTCTTCGGCGTAACCATATCGTCAATGCCGATAGAAATTCCCGATTTCGTCGCATATAGAAAACCCATCGTTTTCAAATCGTCGAGCATCGCTACCGTTTGGTCGTGTCCGAGTTTCAGATGGCAAAATGTAACAAGTGATTGCAGACCTTTTTTCTTCAAAGTTCCGTTGACAAACGGCAATCCGTCGCGCGTCAGTCGTTCATTGAAAATAACGCGCCCGACAGTTGTGCTGATAAGCGTATCAACATCTTTGCGAATACTCGCCCGCATCACGTCTTGCGGACTGTGTTCTTTTTCCAAATCAATCATATCGCCTTTCCAGCGAATTTTGATTTTTGATTGCGTTGCAACTGCTTTTGCGTCAAGCGCGAGCAAAACGTCGTCAATCGAATTAAAAACTTTGCCGTCGCCTTTCAATCCGTCTTGCGCCAACGTCAAATAATAGCAACCGAGAACGATGTCTTGCGACGGAACGGTAATCGGCTGTCCACTTGCGGGACTCAACAGATTGTTTGACGCAAGCATCAAAACCGTCGCTTCGATTTGCGCTTCGGCGGAAAGCGGAATATGAACTGCCATTTGGTCGCCGTCAAAGTCGGCATTAAACGCCGTGCAAACCAACGGATGAATTTTAATTGCCTTTCCTTCCACCAAAACCGGCTCAAACGCTTGAATCCCAAGACGGTGCAACGTCGGCGCACGGTTTAGTAAAACGGGATGTTCGCGGATAACTTCTTCGAGAATGTCCCAAACAATCGGTTCTTGACGCTCGACCATTTCACGCGCTTGTTTAATCGTCGCGGCGTGTGCATCTTTTTCTAATTTGTTATAGATAAACGGCTTAAATAATTCCAAAGCCATTTTTTTCGGCAAACCGCATTGATGCAATTTCAATTCAGGTCCGACGACAATCACCGAACGCCCTGAATAATCAACGCGCTTGCCGAGCAAATTTTGGCGAAAACGTCCTTGCTTTCCTTTCAAAGTTCCTGAAAGCGATTTGAGCGGACGATTATTTGCGCCACGCAAAACTCTGCCACGTCTGCCGTTGTCAAACAGTGCGTCAACTGCTTCTTGCAACATTCGTTTTTCATTACGCACAATAACTTCGGGCGCACGCAGTTCCATCAATTTTTTCAAACGATTGTTGCGGTTAATCACGCGCCGATACAAATCGTTCAAATCCGATGTCGCAAATCTGCCGCCGTCAAGCGGCACAAGCGGACGAAGTTCGGGCGGAATGACGGGAATCACGTCCAAAATCATCCATTCGGGTTTATTGCCCGATTTTAAGAATGAATTGGAAACCTTCAGACGCTTGGAATATTTCAACTTTTTCTGTTGTGAATTTTCCTCGCGCATTTTTCCGCGCAAATCTTCGACCAATTCGGGAATGTTAATTTTCATCAACAATTCCTTAATCGCTTCCGCGCCCATTTTCGCCACAAATTGATGCGGATATTCATGCATCAATTCACGATAGCGTTCATCGGTCAGCAAATCTTTTTCTTTAAGTTCCGCCACATCGCCCGGATCAACCACGATATAAAGTTCAAAGTAAAGAATTTTCTCTAAATCGCGCAAAGTTATATCGAGCAGATGCCCGATGCGCGACGGCAAACCTTTGAAAAACCAGACGTGCGAACACGGACTCGCCAAATCAACGTGACCAAGCCGTTCACGCCGCACTTTCGATTGCGTAACTTCCACACCGCATTTATCGCAGATAACGCCGCGATGCTTCATCCGCTTATACTTACCGCATAGACATTCCCAGTCAGAGACCGG
>JANOXW010000575.1:0-3094 GCA_031418635.1 Acidobacteriota bacterium | reverse complement strand
TTTGCAACTTTGCCGTTTTCGTTCCAATCTTTAATCGTCTCTTCAACTGCTGTTTGCAAATCTTCGGGCAAACTGTAAATCATTGTATTCAATCTCATTTTTTATTTTCCTCAATCGCTGTTTCGACCGCCGCAATCATTTTATCGAACGGTTCGACGAATAATCTGACCGCATCAACCAACAATTTATCGGTTGCTTTTTCCAGCGAAATTCCCGCTTTTTCCAAATCTTCAAGCGTCTTTTTCGCGCCTTCAACATCTTCGGTCAAACTTTCGCGCAACTGTCCGTGGTCGAGAAATGCGTCCCAAGTGGCGGGCGGAATCGTGTTCACGGTGTCTTTACCAATCAATTCTTCGATATACAAAACATCGCTGTAATCCTTGTTTTTCGTTCCCGTCGAAGCCCACAAAACGCGCTGTGTTTGTGCGCCTTTTTTCGCTAATTTTTCCCAACGCTCGCCCGAAAAAATCTCTTCGTAAGCCTGATACGCCAATTTCGCGTTGGCAATCGCCACTTTGCCGCGCAGACTTTCCAATAAATCTTTGTCTGCGCCACCTGCGTCCTTCAATTTTTCTTCGATTTCAGCATCAATCAGCGAATCAATCCGCGACACGAAAAAACTTGCGACGGACGCAGCTTCGCTCAAATCGTCGGTTTCCGTTGCGCGTTTTTCAAGTCCCGAAACATACGCTTCGGCGACTTGGCGATACGCATCTTGCGAAAAAAGCAGTGTTATATTGATGTTTATGCCTTCGCTAATTAGCTGTTTAATTGCTGGAATTCCTTCATCAGTTGCCGGCACTTTGACCATTAAATTTGGACGATTAACGAGTTTCCACAATCGCCGCGCTTCGGTCAGAGTTTTTTCCGTATCGTTCGCCAATGTCGGCGCAACTTCCAGACTGATGTAGCCGTCGCGCTTGTTCGTCGCTTCATAAACCGTCTGCAAAATGTCCGCCGCGTCCTGAATATCGCGGACGGCGATTTGCTCATAAAGTTCGATTGCATCTTTCGCCTTTTCCGCATTTTCGGCAATAAAATCTTTGTAGTCATCGCCGGCAGAAAGTGCTTTTTCAAAAATCGCCGGATTTGAAGTCATTCCTTTCAAACCTTGTTCCTCAACCAAGCGTTGCAAATCGCCGCTGGTAATCAGATTGCGCCGAATATAATCAAACCACGGCGATTGCCCAAAAGCGGCAAGTTTTTGTAACGGGTTTTGTTCTGTTTTCGTTGTTGCGTCCATAATTTTTTTTATTAATCTCCTTGTAAAATAATGATTTTCGAGCGCGTGAAATTTTCTCGATTGAAAATTCTTACCGTCAAAAATATTCGCGCTAACTCATAAATCAATTCTACGCCGATTACCTGCGCTGCCAAAATCTAAAATATTCATCGCTCTATTTTCCAACCAAATTTTCGCCTCAGCCACCAGCGATTCGGCTGAAAAACCGAATTTTTTCTGCAATTCTTTAAGCGGTGCGGACGCGCCGAAGGTTTTCATTCCGATGCATTTTCCGTCCAAACCAGTGTAGCGCGACCAGCCGAATGTATCATTGGCGGCAAGTTTAATTTTTCGCGCCGCGTCTGCATATCTTCAATTTTCGACTGCACTTTCGCAGGTTCGTCGCCGTGCATCACATACGCATCGCACAACCGCGCAATCGTGTTTTTCGCTTTTTCCGATTCGCCGCCCGCGTAAATTACCGGTTTTTTAGCGGCTTCGGTTGCATCACGGCATCTTCGATTTTGTAATAATCGCCCGAAAAATCAAAATGATCTTCGCTCCACAAACGGTTCACGATTTCCAGCCATTCCGCAGTTCGGGCATAACGGTCGTCGTGTTCGTCAAACTGCACACCGTATTTCTTTGCCTCGCCCGCCCACCACGACGAAACGACATTTAGCGAAAGACGATTTCCGCCGCCAATGCGGTCAATATTTGCGGCTTGTTTTGCCAATAATGCGGGATTATGAAACGTCGGACGCACCGCGACCATCAGTTCAAGCGTGTTTGTTACAGCAGTTAGCGCAGCGGCAGTTGACCACGCATCGAGCGAAGGCGCGTCCACGCCCTTGATGTCATTCAAGTTTAATTCGGAAACCAAACTCAAATCAAATCCGATTTCTTCCGACTTTTGCGCGAGTTTTTTCAGACTTTGATTAAACTCTAATAAGGCAAAACTGCTTTAGCGTCCAACTTTTTATTTTGTTTGAATTTCGGTTATATTTTCTGATATGAGAATTCCGTTTGAAGAAGTTGAAAACTTCCGCGATAAAAAATGGCGGCGCGAAGAGACTTTGAAGATTGAAACCGCCGCGCAAGTCGAGCAGATGGTTGAAGATTTAGGTTTTTGTCTGGGTTTGACCGATGCGCGGACAAATTTGCCTTCGGTTTATATCGCCGTTTGCGGCAGACGCGACGCTTTTGCGCCGAAAAATGTGCAGAAAGATGTTGAAATGAGTCTGGCGTGGACGCTCAAGGACGAAGTTATGCTGCGCGGCAAGGTTTATTATGCAAAACTCGTCAAAGGTCGCTCAACCTTTCTCGCGCCGCGAATGATTCCATATTTCAACGCGATTTGGGGTGTTCCGCGCAAAGAGGAGAAAGAAACATTATCGCCCGACGCACAGAAAGTTCTCAAAGTTTTGCGAAAAGAATGGGAAATGGCAACCTCGGATTTGCGCGACGCGGCACAGATTTCGGATAGAAAAAATCTGACTAAAGCCTTAGACGAATTACAAAAATGTCTAAAAGTCGTGCCGCAAGAAGTGATGTATAAACCAAAGTTCACCTACATCTGGACTTTGGCAGAAGCGCGTTTCCCGCAAGAACTGTCGAAAAAAATCTCACGCGAAGCAGCTATCAAAGAGATTGCCCGCGCCTTTTTGCAGATGTGCGACACAACCGCTTTAGGCGAATTATCAAAAGCATTCGGTTTTTATCGCTGGGAATCAGGCAAAGCAAATCATCAACTCGTGGACGAAGGTTTCACCGAAAGATTAGCCACCGGAATTTATCGGCTCATCCATCGCGTCGGGCGAGATATTTGAAACAAATGCAGAAACGCGGACGAAGTAAGCGTGCATTTTTGTT
>JANOXW010000574.1:0-6394 GCA_031418635.1 Acidobacteriota bacterium | reverse complement strand
AGCACGAATTGACGCAAACGATTTTCCGTCCGCCGTTTATCTTGTTGCAGAAAAAGGTGAGATTATCTGCCAAGACGCGCTCGGTTTTGCCGTCGTTGAACCTGAAACAATCAAAGCAAAACTCGATACGATTTACGATTTAGCGAGTTTGACGAAACCGCTTGTAACAGGTTTGTTATGCGCGAAATTGATTGAAAGCAATAAATTAGAGTTAGGAAGAACAATTGATTTTTATTTTCCTGAATTTGATATTTATGTAAGTCAAAATAATGGTTGGGACACATCAATTAGTGAGCTTCTTACACATATTTCTGATTTCCCCGCATGGAAACCTTTTTATTTGTTATGTAAAAATCGTTCGGAAATTTCAACTGAAATTATTAGAATGCCGTTGGATTGGGATTTGGAACAACCAATGGTTACATACAGTGATTTGAATTTTAT
Organism: Acidobacteriota bacterium; assembly: GCA_031418635.1. Taxonomy (GTDB): domain Bacteria; phylum Acidobacteriota; class Blastocatellia; order Pyrinomonadales; family Pyrinomonadaceae. The sequence continues at coordinate 5,950 of JANOXW010000574.1, read as the reverse complement.
ATTTTTGACATTCTTGCTCGAAAAGATTTACAGCAAAAGCCTTGATGAAATCGCAAAAGAAGAAATTTTTGAACCGTTAAATTTGCAAAATACATATTTCAATCCACCGAAAGAATTGCAAAAACAAATTGCTGCCAGCGAAAAAGGCAACGAATACGAAAAAAAAGTATGTCTGGAAATGGGTTTTGAAATCCGCAATCCGCAATCCAAATTCCGCAATCGAATAGTTTGGGGTGAAGTTCACGACGGAAACGCATATTTCATGAACGGTGTTGCGGGACACGCAGGACTTTTTTCAAATGTTTTTGACACCTTCCAAATTGCTCAACAGTTTTTAGCAAATCAAACAAAATTATTAAAACCCGCAACTTGTCAATTATTTCGCACGAATTTCACGCCTAACTTAAACGAAGCGCGTTCGATTGCATTTCAACTTGCCGAAACAAAAGATTCAACCGCAAGCGTGGCTTTAGCGAAAGACAGTTTCGGACATCTCGGTTTTACGGGAACATCGCTTTGGATTGAACCTGAAACCGAACGGGTTTTTATTCTTTTGACAAATCGCACACACGCCCGCGAATTGCCGTTTGTCAATATCAATTCCGTGCGGCGCAAATTTCACGAACTTGCGACGGAAATTTTGAACGCAAAAAGCTAAACAAAAACTGTTAAAAGTAAAATTTTTTGCATCTCTAAACGCAAAATTTTAATCATAAAGCGCGACTCTTCCCGAAGCCAAACTTTTCGAATTGGACTATCAAAAATTATGAAAAAAATTATTGTTGCCCTAGTCTGTCTATGTTTTTTGGGAGTGTCAATCTTAGCGCAAACAAGCCGCGGAACGCGCCCCAGAATTGTTACGAATCCGACTCCGACCAATCCGCAAGACGATTCTTCAACGCCGGATTCTGTCAAACGTCCGCCTGTTCTGAAAGGCAACACGAATAAGCAATCTACGCCGGAAACGCCGGTTGAAGATGACGAAGTTATTCGCGTTGAAACCAATTTAGTATCAATTCCCGTTTCCGTGCTTGACCGCGACGGCAGATTTATTGCGGGTTTGCAAAAACAGGATTTTCGCATTTTTGAAAACGGTGTTGAGCAAAAAGTCGAGAGTTTCGCTTCCGTCGAACAGCCTTTTACGGTGATTTTGATGCTTGATGTCAGTCCTTCAACGCAGTATCAAATCAACGAAATTCAAGATGCGGCGATTTCTTTTGTTAATCAATTACGACGCGACGACAAGGTTATGGTCGTTTCGTTTGATGAAAAATTCCGCGTTTTATGTTCAGTAACCAATGACCGCAATGTGATGCGAAACGCGATTATGCGGGCGCAGTTTGGCGACGGAACGAGTCTTTATGAAGCAGTTGACCGCGTTATTAACCGCGAACTTCGCCAAATAACGGGGCGCAAAGCCGTTGTTTTATTCACCGACGGCGTTGACACGACTTCGCGGCGGGCAAACTATCAAAGCACGGTTAGCGCAACCTCAGAAGTTGACGCGCTATTTTATCCGATTCGTTATGATACTTCCCGAAACGGCTTTGGCGGCGGTGGAACAAATTATCCATCTCCGCGAAGAAGACGCAACGGCGGCAATGGCGGAATCGGTGATATTATCGGGATTATTTTGGGCGGCGGCAATGTGCAAGTCGGCGGCGGAAGTGCCGGTTCGAGTCGGGAAGAATATGAAACCGGAAGTAAATATTTGGAAGAATTAGCGCGAAACAGCGGCGGACGAAAATTTGAAGCAAATAACAATTTAGACGCGGCTTTTTCGGGGATTGCCGAAGAACTGCGCCGTCAATATTCGCTTGGCTATTATCCCGAAACCGTCGGACAAAAAGGCACGCGCAAACAAATTCGCGTCCGCGTGATGCGCCCGAATGTCGTGGTGCGGGCAAAAGATAGTTATATCGTCGGCGACAACGAAAAAAACGTCGCGGGCAAATAATTTAGAAATAAATCTGTTCGCAAAAGTGGGAACGCGATTGTCAGGCGCGCTGCTTGACAATCGCGTTTCCGCTTTTTTCCTCTTTTAATCGTTTCTTATTGGTCGTATTTTCATTAGCTCTGCTACGGAAATAAGAAAAAAGGTAATTGATTAGGACAAAGAGTTTTTGCTACGCGCTTCTCACGGATAAACACGGATTTAGTTTGCTTTAATCAATTTACCTTTGACATTCAAACTAAATTCAAACAAATTTTAGAAAAATGCATGAAAATTCGTGGCTAAAAATCTTTTATAATTAAAGACGTAAGAGATTTTGTGAGTTTAACTTGAGTATGATTACTTTAAAAAGGCACAAGAATTATGAATAAAAACAAGGCTTTTATTTTTGATATTTTTGTACCTTTTTGTGGCTAATTTCTTAACTTAATGTCATTGCGTTCCTGATGCGCTTTTTATTTTTTCTCAACAATGTCGGGCTTTAGACTACTAACCGCCGTCAAGACTTCGCCTTTCTCTTTTGCCGGAACTTTGAGTTTATCCAGCGTTTGTGTCAAAAGTATGACACTTTCTTTCCAATCTGCTTCGTCAATGCCGAGACCTGTATGAACGGTTTTCATATCGCGTCCAAGATAGATGCAAGAACCGCCCGTCGCATTACAGAGAAATTCAACCAGATGTTGACGAAGTTTCTTTTTGGAATCGTCGCTTAAACCGACTACAAACTTTCCAAGCCGTTTGTTTGTTGCCAGCCGCGTAATAAAATCGTCCGATACAGCGGCGAGTGCGTCATAACCGCCAAGCCGTGCATACAACGATTTGTCTTTCATTTCCATTTTGTCCATTTTGTCCGCTTGGGCAAACGCAGTATTTGTACTGAATAACGCCACTAAGACAAAAACAAAAATAGGAGCAAGTTGCTTAAAAAATAAACAAAGATTTTTCATTTTCTTATCCTCTCGATTTTAGATTTTGTAAAACTCTTACTACGATTTTGCTGGGAGATGTAAAACAGATTCAAGAATGTTTTATCACTAAAATAGTTAAAGTCAAAAGGGCGTGATATATTTTTAGTAGATTTACAAAAAAATTAAGGAGAAATTATGCGAAAAATTTTATTTTTTATTGTGCTAGTGAGTCTTTGTGCGACATCTTTGTGGGCGCACGATTCTTTAATTGAAGGATATGACACGCATCAACAACAAGATGTGGTTATCAAAACGGAAAAGGTCGCGGGAAACGTCTATGTTTTATTCGGACAAGGCGGCAACATCGGCGTTTCGGTCGGGAAAGACGGACTTTTGATGATTGATGATCAATTTGAACGGATTGCCGATAAAATCAAAACCGCGCTCAAAGAACTCGGCAGTGAAACGCCGCGATTTGTTTTCAACACGCATTTTCACGGTGATCACACGGGCGGAAATCTCGTTTTCGGTAAAGATGCAACGATTATCGCGCAAGACAATGTTCGCAAACGCCTTTTGGCTGATACTAAATTTTCGGCACTCGGTTTGCCAACGATTACTTACACAACTAGCATTTCGATTCATTTTAACGGCGAAGAAATTCGCGCTGTCCATTTTCCCAACGGACATACCGACGGCGACACGGTTTTATTTTTCACCGGCTCAAACGTCGTTCATCTCGGCGACGATTTTTTCGCCGGCAAATTTCCGTTTATTGATTTGAAGAGCGGTGGAAGCGTGCCGGGTTTGATAAAAAACATCGGCGAACTTATCAGTCAAATTCCATCGGACGCGAAGATCATTCCCGGACACGGTGCAGTTTCAACGCTCAACGATTTGAAAACTTATCAACAAATGTTGGTCGAAACAACGGATGTCGTCAGAAAAGCGATGGACAAGAAAAAATCACTCGCCGAGATTCAAAAAGCCGGTTTGCCCGACAAATATAAATCTTGGGGCGACGGTTTTATCAAACCGGATGTTTGGATAAAGACCATTTACGACAGTTATTCGATGAATATGAAGGAAATGAAAAAGTAGGAATAAAGTTTAACGCAGTTCAAAAACAAGGGCGAAAAACATAAACTATGACTATCACCGAAAACTCTCCAAAATTTCCGCCTGTAACTTATGTTATTACGGCAGTTTTGCTTTGGAGTTCGGGCGGATTGCTTATCAAAATGACAAGCGTTTCAGGTTTTGAAGTGAATTTGGGACGCTGTTTTTTTGCCGCCATTACAATTGCTTTGCTCACTAAATTCAAAGCCTTAAAAGCCGATAAATTTACGCTTCTTGCTTCTGTTTTTTACGTTGGCGCACTTTCATTTTTTGCCGTTGCCAACAAAATGACGACCGCCGCCAACGCGATTTTTCTGCAATACACCGCGCCGATTTATATTTTGATTTTCGCACCCGTAGTCTTGAAAGAAAAATTCCGTTTTTCAGATTTGTTGACAGTCATTGTTTGCATTTTCGGTATGACCTTGTTTTTCGTTGATTCCACGCCGAATGCTAATTTAACCAGCGAATCGCAATTTATCGGCAACATTTTAGGACTGTGTTCGGGCGTGAGTTTGGGCGGCTACATTTTGCTTCTTCGCCATCCGAAAGCGTTAAAACAAAATCCGGCATCGTCGGTTTTTTACGGCAATATCTTTGCGATTTTCGTGATGCTGCCGTTTGTCGTTTCAAAGCCGTCGGTTTGGTCAGGCAAAGATATTTTCGCCGTTGTAATGTTGGGCGTTTTCCAAATCGGCTTGGCATATTATCTTTTTACTTACGGCGTTTCAAAAGGTGTGCGCTCTTTGGACGCAAGCATTATCGGCTTTATCGAACCGCTTCTCAATCCTGTTTGGGTTTTTCTTTTCATTGGCGAAACGCCTTCGTCTTGGGCAATTCTTGGCGGAATAATTATCATCTCTGCCGTTATTTTTCATACGCTAAAACAAAACCACAAAAGACTCCGACGAAATTCTGAAGCCTCTCTTTAACTTTTTATTAAATGTGTTAAAATGCCACTTATAAGTTTTGTTCGGTTGCCAAACATATTATTGAAAACCGACAATTTATTATAGAAACTTGTCGTCTTTAGCAATTTATTTGACAATGTAACTTGTCTATTTCGATTTAAATACTAAAAAAAATTACAAAAGCTATATTTGGAGAAATTTTATATGTCTAATTTAAACATTCCGTCGAATGTTACAAACAAAGAACTGATTAAATGGGTAACGAAAACCGCCGAACATTGCACGCCTGAAAATGTCCATTGGTGCGATGGTTCGGAAGAAGAATATAACCGTCTGTGTGAAGAAATGGTCGAAAGCGGCACGTTTATCCGCTTGAATGCCGAAAAGCGTCCGAATTCGTTTTTGGCAAGATCGCATCCGTCAGATGTGGCGCGGGTCGAAGATCGGACTTACATTTGTTCATTGGCAAAAGGCGATGCCGGACCGACGAATAATTGGATGAATCCGAAAGAGATGAAAGCGATCTTGATGGACAAATTCGCAGGTTCAATGAAAGGCAGAACGCTCTATGTTATCCCGTTTTGTATGGGTCCGATTGGTTCGCCGATTTCGCAATTCGGTGTGCAGATTACCGATTCGCCGTATGCGGTTGTCAATATGAAAATTATGACGCGAATGGGCAACAAGGCTCTTGAAGCACTCGGCGATAGCGATTTTGTGCATTGTTTGCACTCGGTCGGAATGCCGTTGGCAGAAGGTCAAAAAGATGTTGAGTGGGCTTGTTCGCCCGACCCGAAAGATAAATATATCGTCCATTTTCCCGAAGAACGCTCAATCGTTTCCTACGGTTCGGGCTACGGCGGCAACGCGCTTTTGGGTAAGAAATGTCTCGCCTTAAGAATCGCTTCGACGCTCGGACGTGAGCAGGGCTGGCTTGCCGAACATATGCTGATCGTCGGCGTCGAGTCGCCCGACGGCAAGAAAGATTATGTCTGCGCGGCTTTCCCGTCGGCTTGCGGCAAGACCAATTTTGCGATGCTCATTCCGCCGAAGCCTTT
>JANOXW010000573.1:0-5183 GCA_031418635.1 Acidobacteriota bacterium | reverse complement strand
ATTTGTTGTGCAGTTTTTATTTCTGCAAAACTCGCGCCGTTTCTTTCGGCAAATAAAACTCGTGTTCCGCTTGTCGTTTCAACAAATTCTTCAAAATTAGACGGTTTTTCAATCTGCATCAGTTTGGCGCGACCCGATTGTTTAGCGGCTTCAAGTGCGATTTTCCGCCAACGCTCTAATTTTTTTTCGCTCTCTTTGAGTTTCACATCGGCGCGTTTTGTATCGAGTGGAATAAGTTTTGAAACGCCCAATTCAACTGCTTTTTGCACGACCAAATCAAACTTTTCACCTTTCAAAAGCGCGACTGCCAATGTCAAATCCAAATTCGATTCAAGTGCCGACGGCGCAACTTCTTTGGTAATTTCAACGAGCGTTTCGCTTTTTGAAATTCTCTTGATTGTGCCTAAAAACTCTTTGCCTTCGCCATCGAATATTTGAATTTGCGTACCTTCGCACAAACGCAAAACATCGCGCAGATGTCTTGTTTCTGTTTGATTAAGAATCGCTTTATTGGCTTGAAAATTTTGTTTCGGAGTATAAAAACGTCGCATCATCGTTAGTTTGCAATGTTGGCAAAGGCGGTAACGCCGTGTCCCGACGGCGTTACATTTTTCATGCTCTAAAAAGTAACCGCTTCGGCGTTCACATTAAAACTGGACGGATTTTGCGAAATTGTGCCGATGGCGAGAAAGCGCAGGGCAAATTCAAATTCCGCGTCGGTTATTTTGCCCTTGTTTTTAAGAAACCAAATCGTGCGGATTTCGCGTGCGCTGGCATTATCAACTGTTTTTCCTAAAGCCTCGATAATGCTTTGCAAAGCGCGTGGTTTGCCCGCCGCGCCGCGATCATATCCGGCGATTATCAGCAAATTATCGTCCGCCAAATTGTTGTCAAGCGTTGCTTTTAATTCGCCCAAAACGGGCAACATCGTTTTGGCGACTTCCAACGGATTTCCCGATGAATTACCGATTTTTGCCAAAGCCGCGATTGCCAAAAACTGCGGTTTCAAGTTTTTTGAACTCGCCAATGTTGCAAATTCCGACGCATTTTTTTTGATACTTTTAAGATTTTCGGCGAGAGCGTTGGAGTTTTTAAATTGACCGATTTTTGAATTAACCAATTCGATTTGCTTGTCTTCCAAATAAGCCTTCGGATCATTGAGCGCGATGTGTTGGAGGAAAAGCGACGAATTTTGCTTAACTTTATCGTTCTCGCTGGAAACTTTTGGCGTGGTCTGAGAACTTGTCGGTTCGGGCGTTGATGGATTGGTCGGATTTTCACTCGGAGTTTTTGACGGAGATTGTTGTGGTTTTGGTGTCGGCTTTTCATCCGTCGAACTTTCTTTTGGAGTTTTTGTAAGTGCAAAACCATCATCCGATTGCGTGACATCTTTTTTCGGCTTTCCGCTAAAAATGATAAATAATCCGCCGACAACCATCAAAACCAACACGCCAAAAATAGGTGCTATCCAAAAAAAACTCATCGGTATCGAACTTCCACCTGCCGCTGTGGAATTGCTCGAAGCGTTAGAACCAACGGGTATTTCCGCGTCGTTCTCAGCAGCATCATCTCTGTCATCTGTGTCATTTCCGTCATCATATTTCGCCGCACTTACGTCGTCGGAAACGATTTCAATTTTGATTTCAAAACCGCCACCCAAATTTAATATGTCTTTATTTTTGAGTGCAATATGATCGGTCAAACTCGCGCCATTGAGAGTTGTGCCGTTACTCGAACCACAATCGGAAACGACGAAAGTATCGCTAAAGCGTTCGATTTTGATATGTTCGCGGGAAAGTTTTTCGTTGGCAACGCTCAATTCGTTTGCTGAATGTCTGCCGACGACAAAGTTCTCCCGTTCCACCAAAATACGTTTGGTTTCGCCTGCGTCATCCGTAAAATTAAGCCAAAGTTCGGTCATCTTTTAAATTCAAGGTTTCTGGCTCAAGGTTCAAGGTTTCTGGTCCAAGGTTCAAAATTAAATTCTGAAACCTTGAACCTCGAACCAGAAACCAGAAACCTACTTCGTGTAGGTTGAAAGCGGTTGCAGATTAACACCGAAGTCTTGCGGGTTTTCGCCGATAATCGCGGTGGCGAAAAACTTCGGGACGTATTTTATATTTTCCGCGTTAAATTGTTTTCCTGCGCCGCCTTCCAAACTGCTTTTATTTGCTACTAATGTCCAAAAACTGCGATCTTGATTTGCCGCCACAGCCATCACTTTCTCCAAATTCTTACTCAAACTGCCTTGTCCGCTGTTATAGCTGGCGATTGCCAACGGCACACTGTCGGCGGCAGTTCCGAAACGTCCGACCAAGGATTTGAGATATTTTGCCGCTCCTTTTGCCGATAGTTCAGGATCGCAACGCTGGTCGGCACTCAAGCCGTAATCGGGCGCGGACGACGCGAGAAATTGGAACATTCCCTTGGCGTGCGTCGGACTTTCCAAACAAGCGCAGTGTTCGGATTCAATCATTGCCACATAAATTCCAAGATGCGTAGGAACACGCTCGGCATTAAAAGAACGGTTGATAAACGGCGTGGTTTTACTGGCGCGTTCCAAAACGGTGGTGAAATCGCTTGAAACCCAACCGCCCTGAGTGCAATTATCTTTTCTGGCTTTGGCAAGACGCGAAGCATAGCCGTTGATATATGTTTTGATTACTTGGACGGCTTCTATCGGAATCGGTTCGCTTTTTTGGTTGCCGATTATGCCCGCGATATTTTGAGCTTTGGCGGCAATATAACGATTTTTTTCGTCGTCCGACATATTTTGATATTTTTTGCCGCTTGGCAACGGAATCGTCGGGCTAGAATTTGCGGGAACGGTCAGATGTCCGATGTCCACATTGCCGACAGGCTGACTTTCCGTCGGTTTTTTTTCGGGTGTCGGCGTTTTTTCGCCTTTTTTTTCATCGTCCTTAACATCGTTGTCTGCATCAGTTTCAGTTGGTTCGTAGGTTTCTTTATAAGTAATTTCAGGGCTATTATTGCCGAAAACTTTGAAACCGATGACAATCGCCGAAACTCCGATAACGAAAATTGCAACCGCCGTAACGATAAGCGGAATGAGCATCGAAGGTGTTTCCGAAGAAGAAGTCGTCGCCGCGACAGTTTTTGCAGGTTTGTCGGCTGAAGTTTGCTTCGCCGTTTGAGTCGAGATTCTGACGTTTAGATTGGTATAATTACCTATTTTTATGGTGTCGCCGTTTTTTAACGGTGTGCCGCTTCCTTGAACTTTTTGACCGTTGACGAAAGTCCCGTTAGTCGAATTTTCGTCAACCATCCAAACTCTCTCACCGTCGCGGTAAATAGTCGAATTGAGGCGCGAAAGTCCGTCATCATCAAAGCGATGATCGGCTTCGCTACCGCGCCCGAAAGACGTTCTTTCGCCTTCGACCACAATTTCTTGTGAACCTTCGGGAGTCGGATATGTCAGGATAATTTCCATTTCTTTTAGTAGCCACACGCAAAGCACAAAAATCTCAAAAAAAGAATTTATTTTTGTGTTTTATGTGTCTTGCGCGTGGCTATTAAAAACTCTAACTACTGATAAAGTTCTGAAATCGGGCGGTCATTTTTCAAGCCGAACTTTTGCGGATTTTCCGCCACGATGCCCGCCGCAACAAAGCGCACAACTTCCTCGCGTTGCTTGTCATCTTTTATCACATTCCAAAAATTTGAACGGTCGGCGGGCAGCGTTCCTTTCCACTGACTTGCTTCGAGTGGCGATTTTCCGAAAGCCGCTATTTCATAAATCACGTCGCCTTCAAACACCGTCGAATTCAGCGATTTTAAGTAAATTGAAGCAACCACCGCCGCACATTTTTGCGATGCGTCTGACAACGATTGTGTTTCGCAACTCACATTATAAGAGTTTCCCGTCGCAAAATCATTATTCATTCGCCACAAACCTTCATCCGCGCCCTGCTTTTCTAGTTTAAACTGACTGCGGCTCATTGCCAAGATAAAACCGATTCGCGCGTCCAACGCTTGTTCTTTGACAAACTCTTTATTTATCACTTCTTTAAACGCTGATGCTCTGGCAAAATAACCTTCCGAGATAAAATCGGCGGTTTTCTTTTGCACCGCTTCTAAAAAATTTTTATCAAGCGTGTATTTGGCATTTCCCGATAATTGTTTGATAAAAGTATCGGACATTTTTTGCATATCAACCAGCGAAGTTTTGGTGTTTTTGTCATTTTTCCGTTTTGGCGGCTGATTTTCGACAATTTCAATCGGCGTTGGTGTCGGCGTAGCAGTTTCAACGGTTTCAAGCGCAAGCAAAACTTCGTTTGGCTGAATTATTTTATTGCCTTCGGTATCTTCCAAAACGATTTGCAAAGACTGCAAACTGCCGTTGGATAATTGTGGAAAACTTTTCGGGTCAAGTGTAGCTGTGTATGGCGATTCGTTAGTTCTCCCAAATTCCTCGCCGTTAATCAGAAAAATCGCCTGCGTTACACATTCGCCATTTTCCACTTCGATTTCGACATCGGTTTTTTCAGTAATCGTGTCTTGGTCTTCGGGTTTTACAATTTTGGCGATTGCTTCGCACTTTGGCGTGGCGCGATAATAAGAAAATAAAACAACCGCCGCCACGGAGACTACTGCTAAACCGACAACCGCGCCCATCACGCCCAACATCCAAAAGGATTTTGACGGCGCAGCGGCAGTTTCGGCAGTTTCAGGTTTTTCTTCCGTCGAAGGCGCACCGACGGTTGCGCTTTTGTCCGAAGTGTTCTCTTCGGCTTTTTCGACAGTTTCTTTTTCCAACAAAAACTCGATCTGACTGCTTCCGCCAAGCAAAATAATATCGCCGTCGTCGAGCAATTTTTCCGATTCAATCTTCTCGCCGTTGACGGTTGTGCCGTTACTGCTACCGAGTTCTATCAGCCAAAATTCGCCGTCGCGTTCTTCGATTTCAGCGTGATAACGCGAAACATTAGAATCGGTGATAAACGCCACCACATTATCCGAAGTGCGTCCAAGCGTCGTAACTGTTTGGGCAATAGCAATTTCTTTGCCGTCAAATTTTAATTTCGCATTCGACATTTTTCAAAAGCGTCTATTGTAACGCCAGCAACATGCTGGCTGGCTTGAGTGCGTCTCGCCGCGCTCAAGCAAAACTTGAAAACGGATGAGCGTCTCGCTCATCCGACAGCCAGCAACATGCTGGCGTT
>JANOXW010000572.1:0-3708 GCA_031418635.1 Acidobacteriota bacterium | reverse complement strand
ACGGTTATAACTTTGCCGATTGAAGAGGCGAAAAAGAAATTACTTGAGGAAAATGTCAAAGCCGATAATAGCGAAAACGGGCAAAAAATGCTCGACAAGTCGCGGTCAATGGTTTCGGTTTCAAGTGCCGGTCGTGTCGCTTCAGACGTGCGAAGATAAATAAGGCATAAGAAAACATTTGTTCTTTATTTGAGGTAAAAAATGAAAAATAGTTCAGCTATTTCAGCAGTTTTGAAACTGACACTTTTAATGAGTTTGAGTATTTTGTTGATGTCGGGAATTGTTTCGGCGCAAAAGACCGAGCATTATAATTCGCCGCTTTATTCGCCGAAAACTTACGACCCGAATCAAGTTGGTGTCAGCAACGGAATGCCGCCGATTTTAGAAAAGGTCGGCATCGAGCAAAAACTTAACGGGCAATTGCCGATTGATGCAGAGTTTAAGGATGAAAACGGCAACGTCGTCAAACTCGGCAATTATTTTAACAACGGCAAGCCGGTCATTTTGGCACTTGTTTATTACGAATGCCCGATGCTTTGCAACGAAGTTTTGAACGGTTTGACGGGTTCGCTGAAAGGAATTTCGTTTGACGCGGGCAAAGATTTCGATATTGTGGCGATAAGTTTTGATGCGCGGGAAAATGAAAAGCCGGAATTAGCCAAAAACAAAAAAGCCGGTTATATGACGAGATATGAACGCGCCGGTGCGGAAAACGGTTGGCATTTTTTGACCGGAACGCAAGACGAAATTGACAAAGTAACCAAAGCCGTCGGGTTTAATTACCAATTTGACGAGGCAACCAATCAATTTGCCCACGCTGGCGGAATTACGGTTTTAACGCCCGAAGGGAAAATTTCGCGCTACTTTTACGGCATTGATTACGCGCCGAAGGATTTGAAATTCGGCTTGATGGATTCAGCCCAAAACAAAATCGGCAATCCGGCGGAACAGTTATATTTGTATTGCTTTCATTATGACCCGGCGACAGGAAAATACGGCTTAGTAATTTTAAGAGTTCTAAGGCTTTTTTCATTGGTTACAATACTCGGTTTGGGCGTTATGTTTTTCGGTTTTTGGCGATACAATAAAGGAAAAACAGCAGATTTGAAATAGATTTGTTCATAAGTTCTAAATGCTTAGTTCAGGTTCTTAAACAAAGGACAAAGGACAAAGGACAAAGAACTGATTTAAAGATTATGCAACAGAATTCTTCGTGGGTTCCATTATTTCCTGAACAGGCTTCCACTTTCGCGTGGCAGGTGGATGGATTGTATTTTTATCTACTCGCTATTAGTGCGTTTTTTACCATTGGTATTGTAACGGCGATTGTCTTTTTCTTTATCAAATACGGCGAAAAAGAGAAATTTACAAACGGCGCGGAAATTCATGGTTCGATTGCCTTGGAAACCACTTGGTCAATCATTCCGTTTATTATCGCTATGACGATTTTCTTGGGCGGCGCGATTGTTTATTATAACCAATTTCGTCCACCGGCGGATTCGATGGAAATTTACGTTGTCGGGAAACAATGGATGTGGAAGTTACAGCACGGAACCGGGCAGAGAGAGATAAATGAATTGCACGTTCCGGTCGGTCGCAACATCAAGTTGACGATGACAACCGAAGACGTTTTGCACGATTTTTATATTCCGGCGTTTCGCACGAAAGCCGACGTTGTGCCGGGACGCTATTCAACCGTTTGGTTTAATGCGACAAAACCGGGCAAGTATCATATTTACTGCGCCGAATATTGCGGCTTAAACCATTCAGGAATGGGCGGTTGGGTTTATGTGATGGAACAGCGCGATTTTGACAATTGGTTGAGTGGCAATGTCTCGGGGCAAACGCCGGTCGAAGCCGGCAAAGATTTGTTTGAGAATAAATTGGGTTGTGCGTCGTGTCACGCCGGCGGCAAAGACCAACGTGGTGCAAAACTTGAAGGCTTGTTCGGTTCACAGGTCAAACTCAACAATGGACAAACTGTAACGGCGGATGATGATTATATCCGTAATTCAATTTTGAATCCGGGCGGACAAATCGTCGAAGGTTATCAGCCGATTATGCCGACTTTTAAAGGTCAGGTTACAGAAGAACAACTCGTCCAACTCGTGGCGTATGTCAAATCTTTAAGTGCTAACAAAGGCGCAACGACAAATACCGTTGTGCCGCCGACAAGTAATGCCAATACGGCGACGAATACCGCCGCAAATGTTAATAAATTGGCAAGTAATCCGAACGCCCCGAATAATAGCCCAGAAACAATGGGCAAAGAAAATAAATAGTTTTAAAAAAGTATTTACCGAAATAAGGTAGTAAATAGTTATGGAAAAAGTAGATGCTCTAGATGTTGAATATGTCAGACCTGAACCGAAAGTTAATTATTTAACCAATGGTTTCACTGCAAAATCTTGGCTTTTGACGAAAGATCACAAGCGGATTGCGATTCTGTATTTGTTGACGGTTTCCGCATTTTTCGCGCTTGGCGGAGTTTATGCGTCGCTGATTCGTCTCGAACTTCTGACACCGGCAAGCGATTTGCTCGAATCGGGAACATACAATCGGGTTTTCACACAACACGGAATCATAATGGTTTTCTTCTTTCTGATTCCATCAATTCCGGCGATTTTGGGAAATTTCCTGATACCGATTATGATCGGTGCGAAAGATTTGGCATTCCCGAAAATCAATCTGCTCAGTTGGTATCTTTATATGGCTGGCGGCAGTTTGACGCTGTTTGCACTTATTCAAGGTGGAGTTGATACGGGATGGACTTTTTACACGCCCTATTCGACGACCTTTTCTAACAGTTATGTAATGCTTGTCGGACTCGGCATTTTTATCAACGGGTTTTCGTCAATTCTGACCGGCTTAAATTTTATCGTAACGATTCACACGATGCGTGCGCCGGGAATGACTTGGTTTAGAATGCCATTATTTGTTTGGGCGCATTATGCGACGAGTTTGGTAATGATTTTGGGAACGCCCGTTATCGCTATCACGATTTTGTTGATGGCTTTGGAACGCTTGGCGCACGTCGGAATATTTGATCCGGCAATCGGCGGCGACCCGATTTTGTTCCAACATTTGTTTTGGTTTTACTCGCATCCGGCGGTTTATATTATGATTTTGCCGGGAATGGGTGTAATTTCCGAGTTGATTTCCAACTTCTCGCGCAAAAAGATTTTTGGTTACGAATTTATCGCGTTTTCTTCGATTGCGATTGCCGTTTTCGGCTTTCTCGTATGGGGACACCATATGTTTGTCAGTGGACAATCGGTCTATGCCGGACTCGTTTTTTCGTTTTTGACGATGGTCGTTTCCGTCCCTTCGGCAATTAAAGTCTTTAATTGGGGCGCAACGCTCTATAAGGGTTCGATTTCCTACGATACGCCGATGCTTTATGGTTTATTTTTCATTGGTTTATTTTTAATCGGCGGGTTGACCGGCGTATTCTTAGGCGCAATCGGTTTGACGGTTCATTTGACCGACACCTATTTTATCGTCGCGCATTTTCATTATGTAATGGTCGGCGGACAGGTTTTAGCATATCTCGGCGGCTTGCATTATTGGTGGTCAAAAATTACGGGTAAAATGTATTCGGAATTTTGGAGCAAAATCTCTGCAATGCTCGTTTTTGTCGGGTTTAATTTGACATTTTTCCCGCAATTTATACTCGGCTATATGGGAATGCCTCGCCGTTATGCGTCG
>JANOXW010000571.1:0-8088 GCA_031418635.1 Acidobacteriota bacterium | reverse complement strand
GAAACCGAATTTTTGAATGAAAAACCCGCCGGTTATGTGCAAAGATTAGCGCGGGAAAAAGCCGAAGCCGTTGCTGCACATTATGAAAACGCCTTAGTCTTAGGTGCAGATACGATTGTTGTAATTGATGAAGAAATTATCGGCAAACCAAAAGATTTAGCAGATGCGCGGCGAATGTTAAAAAAACTGTCGGGACGCTGGCACGAAGTTTTGACAGGCGTGGCGATTTTGAAAGTTCAAAGTCCAAAGTCCAAAGTCCAAAGTCTAAAAACAGTTGTCGGAATTCAATCAACGCGAGTGAAATTTGCCGAACTTTCTGACGCGGAAATAAAATTTTTGGTTGAAAAAGGCGAACCTCTCGACAAAGCCGGAGCTTACGCCGTGCAAGCACAAGCCGCGCTTTTTATCGAAGAAATCGAAGGCGATTATTGGAACGTCGTCGGTTTGCCGATAAATTTGGTTTATCGTTTGGTGCAAACGATTGAGCAAAAAAAAACAGGATAGAAAAACCTATCCTGTTCGGGTTATTTTAATTCGTAATTTTTTACAAAAGTTTATCAACTTCGCGTGAAATTTTCACCGAAACATCATTTTTCGGGTCGGTGTCAATGCCGCCGAAAGATGTGGCGAGTTTGCCTTCTTTATCCAAGATTACAAACGACGGCAATTGATCAATATTAAATTTCTTCAACGAAACCGCGCCGTCCACATCGCGCAAAATCGAAATGGTCAACTTGTTGGTCGTGGCAAATTTGCGAAGGTCGGCATCGCTGGCGTAATTTTTCGATTTCGGCGACGCGGAATCGGCGGAAATAAAGTAAAATACGACATCGCGTCCGGCATATTTCTTGGCAAGTTTGTTGATATAAATAGCTTGTTGGTTTGACAACGGCAACCATTGTGCGCCGATTGCCAACACAACGACTTTGCCTTTTTGCGCTTCGAGATCAATACTTTCACCGTCAATTGACTTAAAAGTAATATTTTGCGCCGAAACGCTAAATGCAAAGGCGAAAACAAGTCCGAAAATCGCTAAAAATAATCTGATGTTTTTCATAATATTTCCTTGCCAAACTTGGCAATTTCAACTATTTAGATGCACGTTTGATGCCAAATCATTGCTTACGATTGAGAACGATGTTGTCAATCAAGCGGATTTTCCCAAATCGCACGGCAACTGCAATAAGCACGGCATTTTCCCTGATTTTTTCAATTGGTTCAAGCGTTTCATTATCAACCACCGCAATATAATCAATCTGCGCTAACGGTTCACTTTCTATCTTTTCGCGCACTATTTCGGCAAGCCGTGTCGCGTTTCGCTCACCTTCGCGTGTCGCCAACCTTGCTTTGCGTAATGCCGCATAAATAACTGCCGCTTTTTGCCGTTCTTCGACGCTCAAACGGGCATTGCGCGACGACATTGCCAACCCCGATTCTTCACGCACAATCGGCACGACAATAATTTCCGTATCAAATCCTAAATCCTGCGTCAGACGTTTGATGACAGCAACTTGCTGTGCATCTTTTTGTCCGAAAAATGCAAAATCGGGACGAATCGTGTTAAAAAGAATTGTTACAATCGTTGCCACACCGCGAAAATGTCCGGGACGCGACGCGCCTTCCAAAGTTTCGGTCAAACCTTCGACATAAACAAAAGTAGAGAAATTATCGCTGTAAATTTCCGATGTTTCAGGCGCGAAAATATAATCAACTTGATATTCAGTTAAAAGTGCGGCATCGCTGGTCAAATCGCGCGGATATTTATCAAAATCGGATTGTTCATTAAACTGCGTCGGATTAACAAAAAGCGAAACTATCACCACATCAGACATTTGCCGCGCCTGCTGCACGAGTGAAAGATGCCCTTCGTGCAATGCGCCCATCGTCGGCACAAAACCGATAGTTTTGTTCTCGCGCCGCAACTTTCGCGCCAGCGATGCCATTCTTTGTCGGCGGTTAATAATTTCCATAAATTAGCTTTTGAAGTCAAAAACAATGCGCTAAGAAAAAATTAAAATATCTTTAAATCGGTTGCAAACTCATCACTTAACAATCTGAAACTTTTATTGATAAAAACAGTTTTCAGATTATAGAATTCAATAAAACTATGCAAACTATTGACTTGATAATTGCTACTTTAAAGATTTCTCTGTTCTTGTTTTAGTTACCCACGTTACGCAGAACGCGAAAGCGATTGAAAAGTGCGGTGTAATTGTAAATTCTCCATTCTGCGTAAGGTGAGTTAGTTAAAAGAAGGGTAGTGAACTAAAAGTAATGCTCTTTGGGTTTTTTATCAATTGCCGATAGCTTGAGCTAGTGGACAACGAACTATCGGACAAGGCTTTGGCTGAATTTATTGATAAAGCATTACTTTTAGTTCACTACCAAAAGAAGATATTCTAAGAAAGTATTTTATTGCTAAAATACAACTACCAGCATAGTCTTTTCCCTCAATTTTGTTGCATAGCTTTTGCTTTTCTTTTCTATTCCGGCTAAAACTAAAACGATAATGTTAGTTATGCTCCATCTTTTCGCGCTCTTTTTGTTGGTTTTGCTTGGATTCTATGTTTTCGTCGCAAATCCGCGTAGTCGCGCACACCAAACTTTTGCGGCTTTTATTGCTTTCCTCGCGCTTTGGACGGTTAAAGATTTAATTTTTTGGAACTTTCAAACTGCCAATATCTCGTCAAATTGGTGGGCTTCGGCGAGTTTTATTATCGCGCTTTTGATGCAATGTGCGCTGGTGATTTTTGCTTGGGTTTTTCCTGAAAATTCGCGCACGCCGCGTCGCAAAGCCGCTATTCTTTTTGCGCCGAGTCTGGTTTTAATTCCCGCCGCGCTTTTTGGAATGTTATGGCGCAAGGTCGGTTTGAACAACGGACAATTCATTATTGACCTCGCGCCACTTGCTTATACTTTTGTCGTTTATGTCTATTTCGTTTTCGGCTATGGCGCAGTTGTTCTGTTTCGCAAATATCGAAAATATCGCGGGACGCAAAAAGGTCAGCAAGTCGGCGCAATTCTTTGGGCAGTGGCAATTACGGGCGTTTTGAAAACTTTGGCGAATATCGTTTTGCCATTTTTTGGCAATTATGAATTTCTGCCGTTCAGTTCGATTTTCGTTCTGCCGGGCGTTTTGATTTACGCTTACGCGATTTCCAATTTCAAACTTTTTTCACTGCAAACCGCGCTTGACCAATTTCGTCTGTTTCCGATTGCCTATAAAATCGCGTTGAGCATCGCGTCGGTGGCAATAATCAGTTTTATCGTTTTTCAAATCCCGATAGTTTATTGGGCGTTTCAAGACGGAATGACGTTTGAAGCGTGGCGCAAATATCTGGTTTTCAGCGTTATTTCTGCGCTTGTGCCAAATCTTCTTCTAGTTCTGCTGATTGTGCGGACATTTTCGCGTCCGCTTCAACGCATCACTTTGGCGGCGGTTCAAGTTATGGAAGGCGAATACGGCAGCGTGGTTGATTTGCGAAAAAGTAATGATGAAATCGGATTGTTGGCGGAATCTTTTAACGAAATGAGTCGCAAAATGGCGGACGACATCGAACAATTGCGCCAATTAAACGAACAACTTATCCGCACCGAAAAACTTGCCGCAATGGGAACACTTGCCGCCGGTGTCGCGCACGAAGTCAATAATCCGCTGGCTTCGATCTCTTCGTTGATTCAAATGATGCAATCCAAACAAAATTTGGACGATGAAACAACCGACAAACTAAAGTTGATCTCGACGCAAATCGGGCGCATTACGCAAGTTACGCGCGATATGATGGATTTTGCGCGAGTTCGTCCCGCCGCGAAAAGTCTGGTTGATATAAACGCGAGTTTGGAAACTGCTTTGCGATTGGCAAGTTTTGACAAATCTTTTCAAAAACTGCAATTGAAGAAAGCTTTCACGGAAAATCTGCCGCAAGTTTTAGCCGACACCGACCAACTTCAACAAGTTTTTCTCAATCTTTTCCTCAATGCGCGGGACGCAATGCCCGCGGGCGGTGAACTCGTTATCAAAACTTTTCCAAAAGACAGTAATATTCAAATCGAAATTGCGGACAACGGCAGCGGGATTGACGAAAAAAATATCAAACAAGTTTTCGATCCGTTTTTTACAACCAAACCGACCGGCAAAGGAACAGGTTTAGGATTGGCGGTTTGTTATGGAATCATCACGGCGCACGGCGGACAAATCGAAGTTTCGGAAAATAACGGACAAGGAACAAGATTTGTAATTTTGCTTCCGACGAACATATCAAGCTAAAATATCAAGCGCGAGTTTTTAGAGATGTTATGAATTATTTACTTTTCATTTTGATTGTTTTTACATTTTTTAGTTTAGGTTTTGCTCAAGATAAAAGCGAAGAAATAAGCCCAATTTGTGAACAACCCTTTTCATCAAAATTTGATGAATTTGAATTTACAACTTTAGAAGAGGCAATGGAACATTTGGATTTGTATGGGCTTCAAATAAAAAATCTAAATGCCACGGGAATTGTAATTGGTTATGGAGGTAAGATAACTGAATCAAATCAAGGTCGCTCAATCGCATATAAAATTGAAGAATATCTTACCGATAAATTCAAATTTTATAAATATGTAACAATCTCCACGTGGGAAGGCGGACATCGTGAAAAACCAACCGTTGAATTATTTATCAAACCGCAAAGATGTAGCGAAAACCCTGAACCTATGCCAACATTAAACTTTGACGAAGTTTCATATGACGAAGTTTCATATAAGGAAGAAAGCTCTTTCTTCGCAAAAGACATATTTCGTCGAAGCACGGATGATTTAGAAAATCTATTGATAAATAAAACTGAGCCGATTTATCCGCCTGCGGCAAAAGCGGTCAGAGCAAGAGGGAAAGTTTTAGTCTTAGTTACCGTTGATGAAAAAGGGAAAGTGGTAAAAGCGACAGCTATTGATGGACATCCTTTATTGCGAGTTGCGTCAGAAACTGCTATCAGGAATTGGAAATATCGAACAGTTATAGAAAATAATAAACCTGTAAAATTCGGAGGAAAAGTCGTCATAGATTGGGATATAATTGCCGATAAATGGTATTCCGAATATTATCTTTCAAACAATTAAAATGCTTAAATTTCATAACACATTATCGGGTCAACTTGAAGAATTTCAACCATTAAAAGACAACGATGTGCGGCTTTACATCTGCGGTCCGACGGTTTGGAGTTTCGCGCATATCGGCAATTTTCGCACCTTTATTTTCGGGGATGTTTTGTGCCGTTATCTGAAATATAGAGGTTACAACTTGACGCACGTTATGAATTTGACGGATGTTGACGACCGCATTATTAACGAGGCGAAAGCGGCGGACAAGACGATTGACGAATTTACCGCGCCGTTTGTCGAGGCGTTTTGGGAAGATTTTGATGCGCTTGGGTTGGAACGTCCTGACATTGCGCCGCGAGCGACGGAACACCTCGCAGAAATGATTGCGATTATCGAAAAACTGCTCGAAAACGGACACGCTTACGAATCGGACGGTTCGATTTATTACCGCATCGCCGCTTTTGCGGATTACGGTAAACTCTCGAAAATCAATTTCGCGGGCAATGTTTCGGGCGCGTCGGGCAGAGTCAGCACTGACAAATATGACAAGGAAAACGCCAACGATTTTGCGCTTTGGAAATTGGTTGACGAAAACGAACAGACAGGTTGGGACGCGCCTTTCGGTCGTGGTCGCCCGGGTTGGCATATCGAATGTTCCGCAATGAGTATGAAATATTTGGGCGAAACTTTCGACATTCACGCCGGCGGAATTGATTTGAAATTTCCGCATCACGAAAACGAGATCGCTCAATCCGAAGGCGCAACCAATAAAATTTTTGCGAAATATTGGATTCACAGCGAATTTTTGAAAATTGACGACGCAACAATGTCAAAATCCAAAGGTAACTTTTTCACCTTTCGAGATTTGGCAGAGCAAGGTTATTCCGCTTCGGCAATTCGTTATTTACTTTTGAGTGTTCCTTATGACAAACAGTTAAATTTTACATTTGAAGGTATTAAAGGTGCGGAAAGCACTATTGAACGTCTGCGCGATTTCAGAGCGCGTTTGTCGGAAGCGCATTTGAAAGACGGCATCAACGCCGATTTGCAGGAAAAAGCAAATAACTATTTGAATGATTTTGAAGTAGCGATGGACGACAATTTAAATACTTCCGTCGCGCTTGCCGCACTTCATAATCTTGTCCGCGAAGTCAACACAGCGTTGGCGCACGAAGTTGTTTGCACCGAAGATCGTTCAATAATTTTGCACATAATTGACAAATTCGATTCGGTTTTCAATATCTTTGGTGAAGTAAAGGAAGAATTGCTCGACGCGCACATTGAAAAACTTATCGAAGAACGTCAAACGGCGCGACACAACCGCAAATTTGCCCGTTCCGATGAAATCAGAGACTTGCTTGCGGAAAAAGGAATTATTCTCGAAGACACCAAAGACGGCGTGAGATGGAAACGGAAATAATCTAAATTATGAAATTATTTTTTTTCTACTAAAACCACAAATGCTTTCAAACCTTGGGCTTCAAAGATTTTTGGCTCACCGATTTTGTAGCCTTTTGAACTCAATGTTTGCAAAGGCGGTTTTTGATTGTCAAATTTTATATCACGAAACGCGATATAAAATTGTTCGCCTTCAAAATCGGTTGCTGTTTTCACTTCATCAAAACCGCGTGGCAAAAAATAGGCTTTGTCTTCGGCAAGTCCGGGAATGTCGTTGACTTTTATGATTTGAAAATTTTCTTGGTTGTCGCGCAGAGCAAACCACGTTTGATAGGCAATGTCGTCTTCAAAAACGTAGATTTTTGTCTTTTCGGTTTTGGGCAAATCGGCAACCAAATTTGCCCACGCGCACCAAATAAAAGTCGTTGTGCCACGCTCGATATGAAGCCAAAAGGCAATGCCGAACAGCAAAAAAATAAACGCCGTCAAAAGATTGCGAAGCGTGACAACTTGAATTTTGCTCAAAATCTTTGCCAATAAAATCGCCAACGGCGCAAAAACTATTATTAAATGGCGCGTTCCCCAAATCGAGAATGGCAATATCCAACTTGCGATAAATGCCAATAAAACGGGCGTTGCAATAAAAATTAGCAGAAAATAAAAGGTATTCTTTTCCTTGTCGGTTTCGCCTTTTAAATTGATGAAATAAAACACGAAAGCCGTTATAATAATCAGCAAAAGCGGAATGGTTAGAACATAGATTGAAGCCGCGTCAATGTTGCTTTGCTGATAATAAAACGGCTCAAGCAAATCGAACAAAAATTGAAAAAGCGTCGGCACATTCGGCTTGCTTGCCCAACCCAAGTTTTGCGAGACATCCGCGCCAGATCTCGCGGATTGGAAAACGGCGAAAATCCAAGGCACAAAACTAATCAACGTCAATCCGAACATTATGAGAATTTGTCTGATTTTCAAGCGTTGCAAAATCAGCCCGGCGAAAACTTCCGACAGAATCACCAACCAACCGAAATAATGCGTATAAACGAGCAAGATATTGACAATTGTCAAAACCCAAATACCTTTGCCGACATTCAAAAAACGCGCCAAAAGCCACATCGAAAAAAGCGACAGACACAGCAAAAGACTATACATTCGCACTTCTTGCGCGTATTTGATGAGCGAACCGCTGACGGTGAAAAATGTTAGTGCAAATGCAATTGTTGGATAAGTTAATTTTAGTTGGCGACAGAGCAGGTAAAATGGAATTAGCGCAACAATCGAAAGTAAAACGGGGGGAAATCTCAGCCAAAAAAGACTTTCGCCAGCAATTAAAAGCCAAAATTTCAATATCATTTTAAATTCTCTATCATTCCTTTGAATAGGGTAGGGGAACAGGCGAAAAAAGCATATAAAACGGCTTTAAATAAACAAGTTAACGCGCAAGTGGTGGGCAGGTTGACAGGGCTCAGCGGCGCGCCTGCGCGGCCTTGATGGCCTCCACGCTGCGCGTGACGATCAGTTCCACGCCCAGTTCACCCAGGGCGGCACTGGCCTGGCGCGGATCGCCCAGCGTGCCGGACGCTGCGCCATCTTTGGCGGCTTCCTCAAAGC
>JANOXW010000570.1:0-7392 GCA_031418635.1 Acidobacteriota bacterium | reverse complement strand
ATCCGATATATCGGTCAATCGTTTCACGAAACTCATAAATCGAAATTTTTAAACTGCTTTCCTGCAAAAAATTTTCAAATTGCTTTTGAATTAAATTAACCTTTTGTTCTTGAGTTGCATCTAAAGCTACATTGGCATCGAATTTAAGATTAACAGACTTGTTCAATAATTTGTTTTCACGCAAAAGACGCGACGCAAGCGGAATCCAAAACGCAAAAGTAATCAGTGTGTTTAGCCAAAGTTTGGTTGAAACGAGTTTTGCGCGATTTTGCAAAAAGTAATACACACCAAATGGTGCGCCGCAAGCGAGATAAATTATTAAATAGTCGGTTAGATTCATCAATAATGATTTAGGGCAATGTTTATGCCAACATATTTGCAAGGTTTTGAGATTATCCGCGTTCTTACAGAAACGCTGAAATTATCGGGGTAAAGCGAAAAAAAATTGGAACAAACAAAGTCGAAAAAGCGTTTAATAAAATTAGCAAAGCGCAAATAAAAATATAATTCTTGGCACTTTGCAAAAATAATTATCGCAAACGTCTAAATAGTGGCATTAAAATTGCTAGATATAAAACGAGGAATAAAAACTCGATTTCAAAGCATTTAGACAGTATCGGATTCATACATAATTTATAAAGGAAGAGTGAAATAATGACAGCCAAAGCAAAAATAAAAGTAATCAAAAAGAGCGACATAAAAGTCGCTGAAATACCAATCGAGGTCAATAAGAAGTCTAAGCAAGAATCGGCGCGTGAGATGGTTTCAACCGTAACAACTTGGGTTAGCGATTTTCAACAACGCCGACGTAAAGAAACAAAACAAGCTATCGAAAAGTTTTTTACAAATACACCGCAAACCAACGGAGCATAATTTTATATCGGTTATGTATCTGTTGAATTATTTTGATGTAGAAAGTAGTAGGTATTCATATTGACCTAAAATCATTCATTCTAAAAAAAGGTTAAGCAATTTTTTATCCGACTTTGATACCAAAATACCAACTAAGTTTTGTCAATCTCGATTGCAAAACCTGCATCTTTTAATTCTGGCACAAGCGAAGCTGAAAACGCCAAAGTAATTTCGGTAGCAAAATCTATTACATTTTTCTTATCCCGAATCGAAACGCCACCAACGGCTTTTATCTCGATTCGGGAAAATTATCGGAGCTATGTAGATTCGAGACCGTATCAATACTATTTTCAAAAAGGTTTTGAGCGCGGCTATCAAGACGAATATAACAGCCGTTACCAACATGGAAGCAATAGATTCGTTCAATATCTTAGGCACGGTTTTGCAAGGAACTTTGAACATTCAACAATTCTAAAAACCACCAAACGATTCATAAAACTCCAAAGCAGACGGTTTTCAACCCGAAAACCGTCTGTTTTTTTATTCAGAAAAAAGCATTACTTTCTAGTTCACCACCTACTACCAAAAAATTATATAAATGGTTTTTCACATTTTTCGTTTATGTCGTTTTGCCTTGCGCGTTTCGGTTTCTTCGATTATGGCAAGCGGTTCGGTGTATTTGCGGTATAAATCGAATAGAAATTCTAATCTTTCTAGTTCGTTTGCAAAGCGCGTTTTGCCGTAACAGGCATCAACGGCTTCGTCGTTGGCGCGGTGTGCGTCGAGTAGTTCTTTCGGCATTGTCAGCGGATCGTAAAGGTCTGCCAAAGTCGCGCCCGGAAACTTTAGCCGCGCATCTAAAATGCTTTGTGCCGTGTGTTCTACTTTTTCGATTTGCTTTGCGTTTGGCTCTTTCGGAAATGGAAAATTGTTATAAACGAGATTGTTTGAATAACGATAACGACTTTCTAAACGTCCGCAAACTTGACGCATCCAAGCATTGTGCATTATCGAAGTTAAAACGCTAAAATTATAAAGCGTTGCATTTGGAACGGTAGAACAAGAATCAGCAACGATATAATCTTTCGTAAAAAATGCCATTGGAACATAACGCCGATTTTCAGATGAATGACGCGGAATCAAAACATAATCGCTGTTTGGTTGTCTAATTTGTCCGAACAGATAAGGAATTTCAGCTATTCTCACTGTTTGTTGCTTTTTGCTTTTCAAACGAAAATCACGAACGCCTTGAACTCGTTTCATTATTTCAGGTAAATTGCGCCATTCAGTCATATTTGAACTTTCAAGCCATAAACACCAACGATTTTTACCGTTCAAAAATTCGTGTGCGCTGACAAATGGAAGAATGAAACTTTTGGAAGTTGGTTCTCTCAATAAAAGTTCTTCACGGTCTTCATCTGTTAATAATAAAAATCCGCCGTCTGTCGGCTTGTTGCCGTTAACAATTTCGGGAACATCGCTGATAGTGCTATTTCTCTCACTGACAACCAAATCAGAATAATCAATCAAATATGGATTTATATTATTTGCTTCAATTTCGTGTGATTCAGATTTCGGCGTTTCATAATCGAAAAGATGTTTTTGTTTGGTATCAAATAAAGCAAAGCCGACAATCACACAATAGACCGCAGCATTTCCGCGTGATTCGTTATTCCATTTAAAGGTTCGGTGTGCAAAATGAATCTTCACACCTTTATCAAGTAAATACTGCCAAAGAACGCCGACCTGTTCGCCTTGCGTTATTGAGTTTGTCGAAACGAAAGCAACTTTTATTTTTGTGTTTTCGGCAAACTTCGCGGCTTTGATATACCAAGCGCAAACATAATCGAGCGTTTTGAAATTTGAAACATCCGAACAACAAAACTCCATATCTGACGTTTGCTCTGCCGTCCGTTTATCTTTTCCGACAAAAGGCGGATTGCCCAAAATGTAAAGCGTTGTTTCGGCTTCGTTGCCATCCGTTGAAACAACTTCGCGCCAATCAATTCGCAAGGCGTTTCCGTGAACAATGTTTGCGCTTTTTCTGAGTGGCAAGCGGACAAACGACAAACCGAATTCCGCCGAAAGATTCATATTCGCTTGATGGTCGGTCAGCCACAGGGCGACACGGGCGATTTCCGCCGGAAATTCCTCGTATTCAATGCCGTAAAAAGAATCAACATCAATAAGGGAAAGCAAACCGACATCGAGCATTTGCCCTTTGCCCGTAAGTTCGCGGATTTGCTTCAAAACTTCGATTTCCAATGCGCGAATTTCGCGGTATGTGATAACGAGAAAATTTCCGCATCCGCAAGCCGGATCGAAGAATTTAAGACGCGAAAGTTTTTCGTGAAATGTCCGCAAATTTCTGAGATTGTTTTTGACCGTTTCAAATTCGGTGTAAAGTTCATCAAGAAAAAGTCCGCGAATCACTTTCAAAATATTCTTTTCGCTGGTGTAATGCGCTCCGAGATTCCGACGTTTGTCTTTGTCCATTACCGACTGAAACAACGAGCCGAAAATTGCGGGTGAAACTTTGCTCCAATCAAATTCACAGGCTTCAATCAAGATGTTCCGCATCTTTTTATCGAAAAAAGGCAAATCCATTCTTTCGCTGAAAAGGTCGCCGTTGACGTATGGAAACGCCCGTAAATCTTCATCTATTGTGCTTTGCCTTTCGGTTTCCGGCGTGTCCAAAATCTGAAAAAGTTGCGTGAGCATCGCGCCGAGATTTGAGCCGTTTTCCGCCGTCTTTTCTTCAAGGAAATAAAGGAAAACGCTTCGCGGTAAAAAAATGCCCGTATCATCGGCAAAAAGACAATAGACAAGACGAACAAGAAAAACTTCCAACTTATGCCCGGCGTAACCGCTTGCAAGTAACGCATCGTGAAGCTCACCGAGCTTTAAGGCAACTTTTATATTAACCGCGTCTTGTTCCTTATATTCGCGTTTCTGATAGCCGGAAATCGCTCCGAACAGTTGCGTGTGGTTTGGCAGTTCTTCAAGCGGAAATTCGATTTCTTCGCCTTTTTCGAGATTAAAAAGCCGAAACTTGGCAAAATCGGAAATCAAAACATATTCCGGCAAATCGTTTTCCGGCAAGTTTTCGAGATATTCAAACGCTTGGCTTTCGGCTTTGTCAAAACTCTTTCCGAGTGATTTATGCTCGACCAGCAAAACACCTTTCCAAAAAAGGTCAATCGCACCGGTGTTTTGATTATTCTTTTTAACGGCTTTTTCAAAAACGGCAACTTGTCGGCGTTTGACACCGAAAATTTCAAGAAATTCATTCCAAAAAGTCTGCGATTCAGCGCGTTCCCGCGATTCACCTTTCCATTCGTGAACAAAGGCAATCGCTTTATTTCTGATTTCTTGCTGTGTTAATCGAGGCATAGTTTCGCAAATTGTAAGTTTTTTTATTTGCCAATGCAAAAGGTCGAGAAAATTCGGGTGAGCATATCTTCGGTGGTTGTTTCGCCGGTGATTTGTCCGAGATAGCGAAGCGCGTTGTGCAAGCCGATTAAAATAATTTCTTCGCTCATTTTTTCGTCAATTAAATGCAAAGATGTTTCGATTTCGGATTTGGTGCGAAGTAGTAAATCGTTGTGCCGTGCGTCGGAGATGAGAAAGCCGCTGTTATCAATTTCTTGCGTGGCAAAGGGAGCGATAATCGCTTTTTGCAGTTCGTCTAAGCCTTCGCCTGTTTTGGCGGAAACCTTTTGGATTTTGGATTTTGGATTTTGGATTTTGGATTTTAATGAGTCCTTGACGTTCAAATCAATTTTATTTATCGCAATTAAATGCGGTAATGTTTGAACTTGAAATAAAATTTCTTCGTCTTCGATAGTTAAATCTTGTGTGCCGTCCAAAAGCACGATAACCAAATCAGCGTCCGCCATTGTGCGCCGTGAACGCTCAACGCCGATGCTTTCTACGGTGTCGGAAGTTTCACGAAGTCCTGCCGTGTCTATCAGCGAAATCGGGATGTTAGTTATCGTCAGTTTTTCGTGAATTTGGTCGCGGGTTGTTCCCGCAATAGCGGTTACGATTGCTCTGTCGTGTCCGAGAAGAGCGTTGAAAAGACTCGATTTGCCAACATTTGGTCGTCCGACAAGCGCGACTTTTAAGCCTTCACGAAGGAGTTTTCCAGCTTGAAAGGTCGAAGCCATTTTGCTAACGGTTTCGGCGATTTTCTGTAATTTGATTTTGATGTTTTCCGTCTGAAAATCGGGCAAATCGTCTTCGACAAATTCGAGCGACGATTCTAAAACCACAATAATATCGAGCAAATCATCTTTTAAAGGTTGAAGCGCGTTAGAAAATTCGCCGCGCAGTTGTCGGATGGATTGTCGCGCAGAAGCAATTGTTTGCGCGTCTATCAAATCTCGAATCGCTTCCGCTTGCGAAAGATTCATCTGCCCGTTTGCCAAAGCACGAAGCGAAAATTCGCCCGCGTCTGCCATTCGCGCATCAAGTTTTAGACAAAAATCTATGATTTGCCGAAGAATGACAGGCGAACCGTGGCAACTTATTTCAATCACATCTTCGCCCGTGAAAGAATTTGGTGCTTGGAAATAAGTAATTAAAGTTTCGTCTAAAATATCCGCATTTTCGAGGTCGAAGATTTTTTTGAGTAAAGAAACGCGCGGTTTTGGATTGAAGTTTTCATCGCGTACGAGTTTTCGGACAATCGAAAGGGAATCTGCGCCGCTTAAACGAATAACGCCGATTCCGCTTCGTCCCGTCGGCGTGGCAAGTGCGACAATCGAATTATTCATAGTTTCTGGTTCAAGGTTCAAGATTCAAGGTTCAAACCAGAAACCTTGAATCTTGAACCTATTTGAGTCGGACTTGAAGCCGTCGGTCTCTGCCTTGACCGACTGATTCGGTTAGCAAATCTTCTTCGACTTGCAAGGTTAAATGAATAACACGGCGTTCCGTCGAATTTAACACGCCGAAGGTAAATGGTCGGTCATTTTTACGAACTTGTTGGGCGGCAAAACGCGCCATTGCTTGCAGTTCGGCTTTGCGAGTTTGTCGAAAACCGTCAGCATCGCAGATAAAACGCTTGTCGCGGTCGAGTTCTCTGCCGTAAATCTGAAACAGCAAAGTTTCAAAAGCGTCAAGCATTTCGCCGTTTTCGCTCAACAAAAAATGGGCATCATCGCCGCTTAAATTCAAAATACAACCGTCGTCCGTCCACTCGGAAGCAACGCTCACATCAAAGCGCAAATCGGCTAAAATTTCGGTTAAAAACTGTTCGGCTTGTTGGCAAGTTTCGTTCATAATTTTGTTAATGGCTAATGGTGAATGGTTAGTGAGATTTGACCAATTAACCATTCACTATTCACCATTCACGACGTTGAAAGTTTCACTTTCTTGGCGTTTTTCGGAACGCTTTCGACAATTTCGGTGGTCGGAGGCACATCGGTTTTGTTCATCCGGTTGATAAATATCTGTTGGACAAAACTAACGATGTTACCGAACAGCCAATAGATCAGCAATCCCGCCGGTGCGCTCCACATAATCCAGAGCATCATCACGGGCATAAAATACGTCATCATTTTTTGCTGCATCTGTTGTTCGGGCGTAATGGCGGCGGCTTGTGGCGTGAATTTCATTGACAAAATCATCGAACCGGCAAACATAAATTCGAGAAAATGAAACGGGTCGCCCGCCGACAAATCAGGAAGCCAGAGAAACGTCGCTTGCCGAAATCCGAGTGAAATCGTAACCGCCACATATAGAGCGATTAGCAACGGAAATTGCAGAAGCATTGGCAAACAACCGCCAATCGGGAGCGCGTCTTTGGTCATTTTGAGTTGCTCCATTTGCAATTCGCGCATTCGCGGATCATCTGCCGCAATGCCTTTCTTTTGCATTTCCTTCAATCTTTCCTGCAACGCCTTCATTTTCGGCGCGTTTGCTGCCGATTTTTTGAAGGATTTCGATTGATACCAACGAAGCGGAAAGAGCAAAGAATAAAACAAAAGCGTGAAAATAATGATAGCAACGCCGTAATTGCTCGTTACGTTGTAGAGAAAATTCAGACTATACAAAATCGGCACGGCAAGCGGCTTAGTCAAAAATCTGAACCAACCGTAATTGATTAAATCTTCAATATCTATCGGTCTGCCAACCGAATTCGTCAGTGTCTTGTTGTAGTCGGCAAGCGTAAAATAATCCTTCGTTCCCGTGTAAATTTTCGTTGTCGAACCGTCCGCCAAAATCGGAACTGCTGCCGTTATTAAATGACGAGTTTCTTTAACTGTTTCGCGTCGCGTAACCCAACTAATAATTCCATCGTAAAAAGGCGCGGTTTCGACTTCGTATTTCGAGGCGTGATACTCAAGCCCGTTAGTTTTCTGCGACGGAATCGCCGTCATCGCAAAATAGGTGTCGCCGACTCCAGCCCAATCAACATCGCCATTTATTGCCAAATTTGCTTCGGTTTTTTCGCTCGAAACCAACGCCGTGCCGAGATGCCGTTCGGCTTTGCCATTTACAAAAGCGACGGCTTCGGGTTCGATGTGATAATAA
>JANOXW010000569.1:0-3235 GCA_031418635.1 Acidobacteriota bacterium | reverse complement strand
TATGAATCAAACAATCGAACAACAAGTTATCGAAGCCATTCGCGTCTTACCTGAAACAAAGCAAATGCAAGTGCTTTCATATATTGAACAAATCAGCCAAATTGAAACTGATAAAGCGAAGCGTCCAAAGAAAAGAAAACTCTTGGAAAAACTTGAATCATTGATGAAAGAACTTCCGCTTGATGCTTTTGACGGTTATCTGACCGATGGTTCGCTCAATCACGACCACTATCTTTATGGTTCGCCGAAGCGAGAGCAAAAATGAAGCGAACTTTTGCCGATACAAGTTATTGGGTTGCTTATCTTTGGTTGGAAGACCAATGGCGCGAATCCGCGCTTGAAGCGAGCGAAAAAATCGCGGATGCCGAAATTGTTACAACCGAGAGCGTTTTGATGGAAGTTTTGAATTATTTCAGCGAATTTCGCGCTGACATAAAGGAAAAAATTGCGGTTGCTATTGAAGAAATTTTGAAAGATGATGAAACTCTCGTTCTTCAACATCGGCACGAGGATTTTCTTGAAGCACTCAAACTTTATAAAAAACGTCTTGATAAAGGCTACAGTTTGACCGATTGCATCTCGATGAATCAGATGCGCGAGTTTGGCATCACGGAAATTCTCACCAACGACACTCATTTTCAGCAAGAAGGATTTACAAAATTATTTTAATGGATAAAACTTTTTACATAACAACGCCGATTTATTACGCCAATTCGTTGCCGCATCTTGGACATCTTTACACGACGATTGTTGCCGATGTCATTCAAAGATATAAAAAACAGCGCGGGTTTGATACGCGCTTTTTGACGGGACCGGACGAACACGGCATCAACATTCAACGTGCTGCCGAAAGAAATAATCGCTCTCCCAAAGCACAAGTTGATTTTGTTTCGGACGAAATGAAAAAGATGTTTGCCGAATTCGGTTTAGATAAAGAACACGGCGGTTACGATATTTTTATGCGGACGAGTGAGCCGTTTCATTACGAAGGTGTGCAACATTTTTGGCGCGAGATTGCCAAAAACAAAACGCCGAAAGGCAATGAAACAATTTACAAGGGATTTTATGAAGGATGGTTTTGCGCCCCGTGTGCAGCCTTTAAGACGCAAGATGAGTATATTTGGGAAACATCTAGCCGATTGTTGTCATCTGCTAACTCAATAATCGAAATAACTAGAACATTGTTTAATCAGGGAGTTATTTCTAAAAGTGTCAAGGATGCATTAACAGATAATGTTTTAAAATTTCTTAATGAACATGCAGATTTTCTTATAACATTCGATGAAGCTAAACTATTATTTGGAATTAATGAAAAATTGCCGGATAAACAGGTAAATAAACTTAATTTATTGCTTAAAGAAAAAAGTGGGGCAACTTTTTTAGAAGTCATAAAACAATTATCTATAGTTATTGAGGAATACCTACCAAAAGAAGTAATTAATGATTTCCAGATAGTTCTTATCACTTTCATTGAGTCAATCGAAAAGGAAAATTTTTTTGTTCCACTTTGCAAAATTCACGAACGTCCACTTGATAAGGTTGCCGAAGAAAGCTACTTTTTTCGGCTTTCCGATTATGACGAGATTTTGCTTGAAATAATTGAGAAAAATCCCCAACTGATTCGTCCCGAATCGCGCCGCAACGAGGTCTTTTCGTTTATCAAAAGCGGTTTGCAAGACCTTTCGATTTCTCGTGAGAAAAAGTCGGTTTCGTGGGGCGTTCCCGTTCCCAATGACGCAAACCATACGATGTATGTTTGGATTGATGCACTTTCCAACTATGTTACGGCACTCGGTTACGGCAACGCGGAAAAGTCGGGCTTTGAAAATTATTGGCAAAACGCGCATCACATTGTCGGCAAAGACATCTTGCGGTTTCATACGGTTTATTGGTTTTCGTTTCTGCTTGCGGCAGGAATTGATTTGCCGAAATCGGTTTTCGCGCACGGCATGTGGCTTGACGCGGACGGGCGCAAAATGGGCAAAACACTTGGCAATGTAATCGAATTAGAGGTTTTGCGCCAACATTTTTCTAATGATGCGATTCGTTATTTTGTGTTGCGCGAAATGGTTTTTGGCGGCGACGGAAAATTCGGTTACGAAAATTTGATTGAACGCGCCAACGCTGATTTGGCAAGCGGTTTGGGAAATCTTTCGTCGCGCACGCTTTCGATGATTACGAAATACCGCGACAGCAAAATTCCTAACGGAAAAATCAGCGAAGCACATTATCTTTACGCCAAACGCGCTGGCATCAATCCTGATGAACAGGATTTGGTTTCCGTTCTCGACCACGCCCGCGATGAATTTTTGCGACGTTTCGACAATTTTGAGTTTAGCCAAGCATTGGAAATTTTGTGGAATGTGATTGCACGGATTGATAAAATGATTTCCGACGCGAAGCCTTGGGAACTCGTTAAAGACGAAAATCAAGCTGAATCGCTGAACCTCGTGCTTTATCGCGCCAGCGAAACCTTGCGTTGGTTGTGCGTTTTGCTTTACCCAATTATGCCCGAAGCGACGCGCAACATCTACGCGCAAATCGGGTTAAGTGAAGATATTGCAACGCTAAATCCCGAAAATTTAGTTTATGGAGAATTACGAGCTGAAACAAAAATCGGCGAAACGTCGGGCGTTTTTCCGCGCATTGATAAAAATAAAGTTATGAACGAGATAGGAGAGTCCAAAGTCCAAAGTCCAAAGCCCAAGGTCGAAGAGAAAGTAACAATGTCAGCCGAAGATCAACCGTCGGATGAAGAAAAGTCGCACATTGATATAGAAGATTTTCTAAAAGTCGAACTCCGAGTTGGTGAAATTTTGGTTGCCGAACGGATTCCAAAAGCCGATAAACTTCTTCGCTTTGAAATTGATTTGGGCGAAGAAAAACCGCGTCAAATCTTGGCAGGTTTAGCCGAATACTACGAACCCGAAACTTTAATCGGTAGAAAAGTCGTCGTCGTGGCAAATCTCAAACCGCGAATGATGCGCGGACTCGAATCGCAAGGCATGATTTGCGCCGCGTCGTTGGAAAACAGCGACGATACGCCCGCGATTGCGACGTTTTTGGAAGATGTGAAAATTGGCGCGAGATTAAAATAAAAGGAGAATTTATGAAGTATATTTTATCTTTAGTTTTCATTTTTAATATTTGTGGATTAGTTGCTTTAGCACAATCTCCGCCTCCACCTCCGCCTCCATTAATTTACAAGGCACCCGAAAAAAACGAACTTAAAGAA
>JANOXW010000568.1:0-1593 GCA_031418635.1 Acidobacteriota bacterium | reverse complement strand
CAAGGATTTAGCCGATTTTCGGACAAGTTGGTGTCGCGTCATCGAGAAAAAAGTCAGACAAGGCGACCGCAATTTTGTCTAATTAGCGCGTTCGCGGTATCGCGGCGTAATTTCTTCGATTCGTCATCAATTCCAATTGATGAAACCCGAAAATCTAACCAAAATCAACCGCGAACTCGACGGCGAAGATTACGATTTAAACGCTCTCGTGGATTACGTTATTGACCGCAAAGCCGACGGTCAGCAATCGGAGAGAATTTATACAAAGCGTTTGCGAAAACAGCGCGATGTTGCTGTTTCGCTTCTGCTTGACCAATCTTCTTCAACGGCGCGAACCATCACGCGCAATCCGTTGCAACCTTACACGCATCCGGGACGCAGAATTATCGAAATCGAAAAAGAAGGCTTGGTTTTAATGAGCGAAGCTCTCGAAGCAGTAGGCGATGTTTATTCGATCAACGGTTTCACATCCGAAGGCAGACGCAACGTAAAATTCTACGTCGTCAAAGATTTTGACGAGAAATATTCTGACGAAATCGAACGCAGAATCGGCGGCATCACCTTCCAAAATAACACGCGATTAGGCGCGGCAATCCGCCACGCCGCCGCCAAATTATTACGCCAAGATTCGCGCACTAAACTCTTAATCATCCTCACCGACGGCAGACCTTACGACCACGATTACGGCGATGCCCGCTACGCCCGCGAAGACGTGCGCGAAGCCTTAACCGAAGCCAAAATGAGCGGCATCACACCTTTTTGCATCACGGTTGATAAAGATTCCGAATTTGAACTAAAAGATTTATACGGCGATGTCGGCTATACGATTATTGACGACGTTTTGAGTTTGCCTGAGAAGTTGCCGAATATTTATCGAAGGTTGACTAGTTGATTTTGTGGTAAAATGAAGTTATGAAAAATGATGTTATCGAAATAAATCCCGAAAAAGTAAGCGGAACGCCGGTTTTTGCGGGTACTCGCGTGCCGATAAAAAATCTTTTTGATTATCTCGAAGGTGGCGAAACTTTGGAAGAATTCCTCGAAGGCTTTCCGCCCGTTTCGCGTGAACAAGCCGTCGCCGTTTTGGAAATAGCAAAAAAATCTTTGATAAGTTAAAAATTAAAGCAAATCTTTATCAGTTCTATTTAATGCTTCTAATACAAATTTACCAACTATTTCTTGGGTGTTAAAAGATTCGGTTTGTCTTTCCTTAACTAATCTTTGCAGATTCCATTTATACTTATACGAAGTTGAACCTGTTGCTATAAAATCTAAAGGTTCGTTCAGATAACTATAAACTTTTCTACAAACAGCAAATAGCAATTTTTCTTCATCTTTTTCTCTATCGCCAGTTGGCATAAAGTTAATACAGGCTTCTTTGCAAAGTTCTTCGTAATCCGACTTATTTAACTTGTTGAATTCTTTCATAATTGTTTTGGCAATAGCATACTTGACTCACTTAACATTAAGGTTTAATGGATTTCTTAAATTCATTGTTTAGGTTGAAAGTTTTTCGCGCTGGTTCTAAAATTTTTATGTCAAATTTTGTAACTATGCCCGCACCGTGAATTTTCAAATTATCCAATGAAGAAA
>JANOXW010000567.1:0-1950 GCA_031418635.1 Acidobacteriota bacterium | reverse complement strand
GTTTTGTGTGTCAGGTTCAAAAAGTTCGCGTTCGTCTTCAAACTCATTTTGAACATAAATCTTGCTAAAATCTCGCTTGCCGCCACCGTCAACCAACAGAGTTTCGCCGTTCGGAAAAGTTATCAAAGCCGAATCGCCCTGCCCGACATCAAGAAAATCAATATGCAATCTGCCGTCCGGCGTTGGTGCGCTGAACGGATGAAAAATTATCAAAGCCAAAAGACAACCAAACGAAACGGTTACGATGCGAAAAGTCAATGGCTTTGGACTTTGGACTTTGGACTTTGGACTCAGTGAAAAAGGTTTCCACAAATTCAAGCTAATTGCGATAAAAATTATCGGCACGAAATATAGTAAATAAATCACTTTCATCGCGCCCGCATAATGTGGCAATCTCGTTGAAGCCCAATCGTTATCGCTTAAAAATTGCGGAATCAAGAGCATTAACCAATTAAAAAACTCCGTCAATTTGATAAACGGAAAAGCCAAAACTCCACTAATTTGAGCGAAGAAAACCGCGATAATTGCCGCAAAACTTTCCAGCGCAATCGCCATTCCAACCCACAAATTGAGAAAAATCGAAACAAATGTTAGACGGTGAAAATAAATAATCAAAAGCGGCAAAAGGCATAACTGCACAATCAGCGAAACTAAAATTCCTTCAAAAATATAGCGCAAGGGATTTTGCAAATTTCTTTTTTCCAGCCATTTCAGATGCGGCGATTTGAAAATTTTTGCCGTCCACAAATTGCGTCTGCTTTCTATTTCCCAAACTTCGTCGCGCCAGTAAAGCGTTTCGCAAAATTTTCTCAACCGTTTTGAAACATTCGGCGGAAAAGGCGTTTCAGCCGACGGCGACCAAGTTCCGATGGCGCGTAATTTTTCAATCAACGGAAAAGCTATCGCTACAATCGCACCGACGCTGACAAATGTGAGTTGAAACGACGAGGTAAAAATATCGTTCGGTCGCCAAACAAGCAATATCAAACCGCACAAACCGAGCGCATTAAGGAGCGTTCCTCTACGATAAATGACTTGTGAAAAAAGCAGAATCGTGAACATTATCGTCGCCCGAACAACCGGCACATCTGCACCGACTGCTAACGAATACGACCATAAAAAAAGGCTGGCGATGATGAATTGCCACAATCTTTTATTCGTGAAAAATTGAATAAAAAGAAGCGTCAGACCGCCGATAAAAGTTATATGCAAACCCGAAATAACGAGAACGTGAAAGGTGCCGCCTTCACGGAAAACTTGCGCCGTATTTTTGTCTAAAAAGTATTGGTTGCCAAGCAACGACGCGCTTAAAACGCCCGCCGTCGAAACATTGAAATTGTCCCGAAAATCAATTATCAAATTTTGACGGCGGTCATAAATCCAATTCAGTGGCGCATAAGTTTTCGTGTCGGTGATTTTTTCCACGAGAAGCGGACTTTTTATAACTGCGGTTGCGTCAATTTGTTTTTGGTCGAGCGTTTCTTTGTGTGATTTAACGCCCGAATTCAAGAAAATGTCTTCGCGCCGAAGTTGGCAAGCGACGCGCATCTGCGAACCGTAGTCGAGATTTAATTGGTCATATTCGCTCTTTATTTGTTCATCCTGAATCGGCGCAAGCAGCCGAATACTTCCCGAAACTTTTATTTCCGAGCCTTTATAAATCGCTTTCTCGGTTTTGAGAATTATGAAAAATCCGCCATCGGCAAGTTCCGGTTTGCCTTGCAAAACGCCTTCGATTTCGATTGAATCACCCGACCTTATTTGGTTTGTGTCGTAAAGTTTTTTCAACCGATGCGGCGCAACCGAATTGTTTTCAACGCTCAAACATAAACCGCCAACCGTGACAACTGCGATGGAAAGAAACACAAAAGCAAAATTTCGGGTGATAAAAACAACGGTGAGAATTGCAAAAACAAGGCAAATCGCCAGCAAAACCTTCCAATTTATCGC
>JANOXW010000566.1:0-6577 GCA_031418635.1 Acidobacteriota bacterium | reverse complement strand
GTCGTGATGAACGGCGAGCTTTATAATTTCCGCGAAGTCCGCGCCGATTTGGAAAAACGCGGACATAAATTTGAAACGCAAAGCGACACCGAAATTTTGCCGCATCTTTACGAAGAATACGGTGAAACGATGCTCGAACATATCAACGGAATGTTCGCGTTTGCGCTGTGGGACAAACGCAAGCAAAAACTGCTGATTGCGCGTGACAAATTCGGCGAAAAACCGCTTTATTACGGCGTGTTTGACGGCAAATTAATCTTTGCTTCCGAGCCGAAAGTTTTGCTTGCAAATCCTTCGGTGAAAGCTGAAATAAATTTAGATTCTTTGCGTTCGTATCTTTCATTCGATTACGTTTCTGCGCCGAATTCAATTTACAAAGGCATTTCAAAACTTCCCGCCGCGCATTTTTTGAGTGTCGAAAATGGCGAAATCAAAATGCGCCGATATTGGAATTTAACTTGGGAAAAGAAAGAAACAAAATCGCTCGAAAGTTCCGCCGAAGAATTGTGCGAATTGCTTGCCGATGCGGTGAGAATACGGCTTGTCGCGGATGTTCCGCTTGGAATCTTGCTTTCGGGCGGTGTTGATTCTTCAACTGTGGCGGCTTTTGCGACGCAGTTTTCGACTGAAAAAGTTAAGACGTTTTCTATCGGTTTTGAAGAAGATTCGTTTGACGAATCAAAGTTTGCGCGACAAGTTGCAACTCATCTAAATACGGAACATTACGAAGAAAAATTGAGTGTTGAAAAAGCGGCGGATTTGATTTCGGAAATCGGAACGTGGCTTGATGAACCGTTGTCGGACGGTTCTTTGATTCCGACATTTTTATTATCAACATTTGTTCGCAAGTACGTTACAGTCGCGCTCGGCGGCGATGGCGGCGACGAAATTTTTGCGGGTTATCCGATGTATTACGCGCACAAAGTTGCGAATATTTACGGCAAAGTTCCGCAATTTTTACGAAACGGTTTAATTGAGCCGATTGTCAATAATCTGCCTGTTTCCAACAAAAATCTTTCGTTCGATTACAAGGCAAAACGCTTTGTCGCGGCTTCAAAATACGATGTCGTAACGCGCCATCATTCGTGGTTCGGTTCGTTTTCGATTGACGAACAGCAGAATCTCTTATCAAAAGACGTTTTAGCGCAGACTTCAAACGATATTTATAAAGACGCGAAGGATTTGTTGAAGATTTGCGACGCTGAAAAGGAAATCGAACAGATGCAGTTTCTTGACCTAAATTTTTATATGGCGGAAGATATTTTGACGAAAGTTGACCGCGCTTCGATGGCGGTTTCTTTGGAAGTTCGTGCGCCGTTTCTTGACCCAAGAGTTGCACAATTTGCCGCGCAAATTCCGCTTGAATACAAACTCAAAGGCAACAAAGGCAAGTATATTTTGAAAAAAGCCGTCGAACCGCTTTTGCCAAAAAATATTCTTCATCGCCCGAAAAAAGGTTTCGGCATTCCGATTGCCGAATGGTTGAAAGGTCATTTGAATCCTTTAATGCACGATTTGCTCAATGCTAAACGACTGAAAAATCAAGGCTTGTTTGATGAAAAATATGTGCAAAAATTAATTAAAGAACACGAAACAAATGTTGCGAGTCACCATAAACAACTTTGGACATTGCTTGTTTTTCAGCTTTGGTATGATAATTTTTTGAAGAAATAGCAACGCCAAAGAAATTGTTTTTACAGAATCAGATGAACAAACATAGATTTTTGGATTAGATTCTCTTGCGCTAAAATCTATTTTTGGCGGTTTATTTTTAGCCGGAATAATTATCGTCGGATGCACACAAATTAAGGAAATCAATCTAAAGCAAATGGAAAATCCGCATATTGTTGTCAAAAAAAAGCAACGAGAATTGCAAGTTTTTGACCGTGAAAAATTGATAAAAACTTATACTATCGTTTTAGGTTCTACGCCCGAAGGCGATAAAAAAGAAGAAGGTGACGGTAAAACTCCTGAAGGTGAATTTTATATTTTTGCGAAAAATGACCAAAGTAAATTTTATCTTTCATTAGGTGTAAGTTATCCGAATATCGAAGATGCACGGCGCGGTTTGGCGGAACATCTCATCTCACCGGAAGAACACGCCGCAATTGTAAAAGCCATTAACGAGAAACAAATTCCGCCCCAAAATACAAAACTCGGCGGTGAGATTAATATTCACGGCGGCGGCGCATTGACCAATTGGACGGCGGGTTGTGTGGCACTCGAAAATGAGGAAATGAAAGAACTTTTTGACGCGATTCCAATTGGAACGACGGTTCAAATTATGCCGTAAGTTCGAGATTCAGGGTTTTAGGTTCAAAGTTAAAGGTTCAAGGTTTTAGGTTTCAACTTGACGAATGGTTCTTGAAACTTGATACTTGAAAAAAAGGTCAAGTTTCAAGATTTGAAATTTGAAATCTTAAATTTGAAATTATAGAGGAACAAAATTATGCCATATCCAGAAATAATGATACAAGGAATGCGTCAAGAATTGGCGCAACTCGGATTTGAAGAAACAAAAACACCCGAAGCGGTGAAAGATGCAGTTGAAAACACGGACGGAACTGTGATGGTCGTCGTCAATTCGGTTTGCGGTTGCGCGGCGGGCGGAGTTCGTCCCGGCATTGCGATGGCTTTGCAGAATTCAGAAGCTAAACCCGACAAATCAATTACGGTTTTCGCCGGCGCAGATATTGATGCCACCGATGTCGCGCGTGATTATTTTACCGGCTACGCACCTTCGTCGCCGGCAATCGGAATTTTGAAAGACGGAAAACTCGTGCAAATGTTTGAGCGCAAAGACCTTGAAGGTCGTCATCCGCAACAAATTGCCCAAGCGTTAATTTCCGCTTTTGGCGAATCTTGTGCAAAAACCGAAGCTGCCAACAATTAAATAAATGTAGAAAAATAGGAAAAAAGCATTCGTCCCAAAAAGACGGATGCTTTTTTTTGAAAAAGTTTGTTGCTTTTATCACAATAAAATCTGTAAGATAAAAAACAGTTTTGATGAAATTGTAAAATTCTGCTTGATTGTTTCTTTTGATGACGATAGAAAAAAGACGACATATTCGATTTTCGCTTGATATTCCTGCAATTCGCTACACGCGCTATGGTGAAGCGATTCCGACCGTGCTTCATCAAATCAGTCTTGGCGGTTGTTTAGCAGAGTGGGATGAAAATGTCTATGTCGGCGAAGAATTTCGTATTTTAATCGAACTGCCGAATAAAAACTTTCTACCGCTCAAGTGCAAAGCGTTATACCGTTTTGCCGATAATGGCATCGGCACAAAATTTTTAGACATTACCCAATTTGAACAGGAATTATTAAGCCGAATTATCTCAAACAACCTCGAAAAACAAGGCTTGCCGTTGCAAGTTGATCCGTTTGCTCAACCAAAAGACTTTAATAAAAATAAAATCCCCACTCTTACCGACAACCGACAGCGCAGAGAAGAAATCCTTGAAGATATTTTGTCAGTCAACAATTCTCTACGCTAGACAGAGTTTAAAGTTAATAACGCGGAGGTTGCTGATAATATCAACAACTCCGCGTTATTTTGCAATTTTTTATGAGGCAAAAAGTGCGAATCCTACTTCCCACCACCGGCAAGTTTTCCGATGAGTGTAAATAGTGGCAGATACATCGAAATGACAATAGAACCAATAGTTATACCTAAAAACCCGATTAACGCCGGCTCAATCAACGCTAATAAATCAGCAATTGCCGAATCAACTTCGTCTTCGTAAAAGTCGGCGATTTTGCCAAGCATCGCGTCTAATGCGCCGGTTTGTTCACCAACACCGACCATCTGCCCAACCATGTGTGGAAAGACTTCGGTAGCTTTTAGCGGGTCAACAAAATTTTCACCGCGTTCAACGCCGGCGCGAACTTTCATAATCGCGTCTTCAACTATTACATTGCCGGCGGTTTTTGCCGTAATTTCCAAAGATTGCAAAATCGGCACACCTGAAGAAAGCAAAGTTGAAAGAATACGAGCAAATCTAGCGACGGAAATTTTGCGTAAAATACTACCGAAAATTGGAGCTTTGAGCAAAATTGCGTCAATAACGTGCCTTCCTTTCGGTGTTTTATAGTAAAATTTGATCCCGATTCCACTTCCAATCAGTGCGACAAGAACAGTTAAACCGCCCCAACCAGCAAGAAAATTACTGATTCCCATAACGATGCGCGTTGGCAACGGCAAGGCTTCGCCTGGTCCGAGAAGTCCTAAAAAGATTTGCTCAAATTGCGGAATAACGACGACCATAATAACGGCAATCGCCGCAATCGCTACGAATATAACCGCCGCCGGATAAATCGAAGCTGAAATAATGTTTCGCTTTAACTTGACGATTTTTTCAATCAAAGTCGAAAGACGTTGCAAAATCAAATCCAACACACCGCCCGCTTCACCGGCTTCAACCATATGTGTATAAAGTTGGTCGAAAACCTTCGGATGTTTTTCCAAAGAAGCGGCAAGCGTCGCGCCTTCTTCGACGTTTTGACGAACCTGATGCAGAACGTCTTTGAAAAAAGCATTGTTTTGCTGTTCCGCCAAAATTTCAATGCACGAAACAAGCGGCAAACCTGCGTCAATCATCACCGAAAATTGGCGCGTAAAAACGGCTAATTCTTTGGATTTGACTTTTTTCTTGCGTCCGATTTTCGGAATACTGATGTCGCGTCCTTTTTCCGAGGCTTGCGTCATAACGATTTGTTCACGACGAAGCAGGGCGCGAAGTTCGTCGTGACTCGCGGCTTCTTTTTCACCGGCAACCATTTCATTTAAGCGATTGCGACCTTTATAAGCGTAAGTTGGCATTTCTTTTTATTTCTCCTGTTTTAGATTCCAGATTCCAAATCCCAGATTTTATTTCTTTCAATCTAGAATTTGGAATTTGGAATTTGGAATTTTCTAGCGCACCGGCGGACGTTGCCCGACAGAACGACCTTGCATATATGGACTTGGATGATTGGTCGGCGGCATACTCGGTTTAGTTTGCCCACCGTAAGATTGATTGATACCCGAACCGCGTTCGATTAAATCTTTCAATTCATCGGCGTTTGAAGAACGTTGCATCGCCATTTCGAGTTTGATAAGTTTTTTCTGATAGAGCGTGGCGAGCGATTGGTTAAAGGTTTGCATCCCAAATTTATCTTGTCCGGTTTGCATCATTGAATAAATTTGGTGGATTTTATCTTCGCGGATGAGATTGCGAATAGCGGCATTCGGAATCAAAATTTCGAGTGCCATACAACGCCCGTCGCCTGATGCTTTCGGCAATAAGGCTTGACACATAATTCCTTCGAGAACAAGCGAAAGTTGTGTTCTGATTTGGGCTTGTTGGGCGGCTGGAAAAACGTCAATGATACGATTGATAGTTGACGAAGCGGAATTGGTGTGCAGTGTGGCAAAGGTTAAATGTCCGGTTTCAGCAATTCGCAAAGCCATTTCGATTGTTTCCAAATC
The DNA here is from genome assembly GCA_031418635.1 of Acidobacteriota bacterium. Taxonomy (GTDB): domain Bacteria; phylum Acidobacteriota; class Blastocatellia; order Pyrinomonadales; family Pyrinomonadaceae. Next base: position 1,106 of record JANOXW010000566.1, on the reverse strand, counting down.
GCGCATTTCGCCGACGAGAACAACGTCCGGGTCTTGCCGCAACGCGGTGCGAAGCGCGTCGGCAAATCCGTGCGTGTCCGAATTGACTTCACGTTGATTGACGACACAATTTTTATGATTGTGCAGAAACTCAATCGGGTCTTCAATCGTCAAAATATGTTCGTGGCGGTCAATATTGATTTTATCAACCATCGAAGCCAACGTCGTTGATTTACCCGAACCGGTCGGACCTGTAACGAGAATTAAACCGCGCGGTTTTTTGCATAAATCCGAAACGACTTTTGGCAAGCCCAACGCTTCAAATGTTTTGATTTCATAGGGAATAGCCCGAAAAACCGCGCCGACTGCGCCTTTCTGATTAAAAAGATTGGCACGAAAACGCGACATTCCTTTTAGTCCGAACGAAAAATCGAGTTCGAGATTTTCTTCGAAACGATGTTTTTGCGCGTCGGTCAAAACCGAATAAGCCAGACGTTTAGTGTCCGCAGGCGTGAACGAGGCAAATCCTTCAAGCGGACTAAGATGCCCGTGAACACGGACTTGCGGCGGACTGTTCGTCGTAATATGCAAGTCAGAACCGCCCAAATTGGTCATTTTCCGCAGCAAATCGGGAAGTGTTAATTGATCTGCACTGTTTTGTTCAAGATTCATAATTTTAGTCGAGAGTAAATAAGGGAAAGTAAAGAGTGAAGAAAGGTATTTTATTCTTCACTCCATATTTTGACTTTATTCTTTTATTGCGGCTTGTTGAGTTTTGTTTTTGCGTTGAAGTGAATTGATAACTTTTTCAGATTCTTGTTCAATCCGCTGTTTATTATCATTTGGCGCACTGGTTGAAACGCTGTAAATCTTCCCGTCAACTTCGGTGAAATAAAATAGACGGGCGTTCACGCTATTACCTGCGCCGGGCGATTGGGCAACGACGACATAAACCTTTTTGCCACCGATTTCTTTTTGATAATCGTTGACTACCCAACCTTCTTCTCGAATCATTTTGTCAATCACCGTGCGGCGCAAAGAACTCGTCGAAACACCGCCGACAGTTTTATTGCGCGGGTTATCGCCGTCTGCACCAATCGCCGGACCAACTACTGCAATCGAAGCCG
>JANOXW010000565.1:0-10474 GCA_031418635.1 Acidobacteriota bacterium | reverse complement strand
GAAATGTTATGGCAAAAGATAAAATATGATTGGCTGACCTGGGACGCATACAGTTCTTACAAGAACTTGTGCCAAGAACTGACTCAAGTTCTTTCACAAATTGGTTCATTATATCGTATTACTTTTGCTTAGGTGCTTAGTTTGAGAAGTTTCAGAAATTTGCTTGACGTTGTTTGATATTTCTGCTTCGTTAGGTGAAACAATTGTCGGCTGTTCATTAGTTTTGAAATAAAACTTAAAAACAACAAACGAACCAATTCCGAAGGCAAAGAGAGCGACTGATAAATAAAAAATTGAGCGACTCATAGTTTTATTTCTCTAAAACGAAAGAATTTCCGACAACCAAAATAGTATCGGAAATTCAGTTGATACACAACATTTTTTGCGGCTGATTTTTAATCAAATTATTGACCAGCAAAAATCAATAAAATTTTATACCTGCGCTTTTATTTGCGCTTTTTTGCGTTTGTAAAAAGCGTTGGCTTTAGCGCGATTTCCGCAATGCGCCATCGCACACCAACGGCGCGAATGGTTTTTTGTCGTGTCGTAAAAATATAGAACACAATTTTCACTTTCGCATTTTTTTAACAAATCGAGATTTCCGTAACACAGCAAATCCGCCGCACTTTCGGCAATCGGCGCGAAAAGTTGACGCGGGGCTTGATAATCGGTGCGAAAGTATTTTTCAAATCCGTTAGAGGTTTGCCTCAGTTCGGCGTAGCCGTTCTGATTTTGAAGCATTTCGTTAATGGCTTTGACCGCCGACTTTTTAACCGTTTTGCCTGTCATCATTTCCGTAAAAAGTTCGTGCAGAATCGTGCGGAAATTGATTGCTTCGCGCAGAATTTGTTGACCTTTATCCGTCCAATTTGCCAAAAGATTTTCCGCCTGTTTTTGCTCAAGCAGATTAACTGCGACCAGCCACGCAATTAAATCCGCAAAATTCTCAAATAAATCTTTCGGCTTATCGTCAGCCACGATTTTTGTGTTCACAAAATCTAAACTCAAATTACTTCCGACTAATATAAACTTCGATGTTTCCAGCGTTTGACTCATAATTTTCAATTTTCCCAACATTTTTATTCTAACTGTTAATTATTGACTTGACAAGTTAGATTTTATATTATAACTTTCTAAACATAGCTTTGACAGTTATAATTTTAGAAAAGGTAGAAATAATAAAATGAATACAATTAAACAAAAAAATCTGAAACGAGAGATTTCTTTTAAGGTCTGGCATTATGCGGCATTGTTCGCTTTGTCATTGGTTATGGTTTTGTCAGCGACATTGACGAATAACGCGCAAACGTCGAAAACAAACGGCGCAGAAGTTACCTACAAGACAGTCAAAATTGAAGGAATTGATGTTTTTTATCGTGAAGCAGGCGACAAAAATAAGCCGACGATTTTGCTTCTTCACGGTTTTCCAACATCGTCGTTTATGTTTCGCAACTTGATTCCGCAACTTGCGGACAAGTTTCACGTTGTTGCGCCCGATTATCCTGGTTTTGGGCAAAGTTCGATGCCGAAAGTTAGTGAATTTGATTACAGTTTCGAGCATTTATCAGAAATCGTGGACAAATTTACGCAAGCCGTGAATTTGAAAAATTACAGTCTTTATGTGCAGGATTATGGCGCACCAATCGGTTTTCGTTTGGCGGTCAAACATCCCGAACGAGTGCAAACTTTGATAGTTCAAAACGGCAACGCTTACGAATTCGGTTTGTCAGAAGCCGCCACGTTTTTGAAAACTTATGGTGAAACACGCGACCCAAAAACGACGGAAAAATTGCTCGGTTTTCTCAAACTTGAAACCACGAAATTTCAATATGTTCACGGAGCGCATAATGCTAGTCTGATTTCGCCCGACACTTGGACTTACGACCAAGCATTGCTTGACCGCGAGGGCAATTCCGAGATTCAAATCGCGCTATTTGCCGACTATTCTTCAAACGTCAAATCATATCCGAAATGGCACGAATACTTTCGTCGCAATCAACCGCCAACGCTCGTTGTTTGGGGTAAAAATGATCCGTTTTTCACAGTAAAAGGCGTGGAAGACGGTTTCAAAAAAGACTTGAAAAACGTCGAAATCAATTATTTCGACGGCGGACACTTCGCGCTTGAAGAATACAATGACGAAATCGCCGCAAAAATCAAAAACTTTTTGGGTAAAAATGTAAAAAAATAAAATTTTTGGGAATAAAATATAACCGTTAAATCATTATATCAACGGTTAGGCAATAAATAATCAATTTATTGCTCCGAATACAAACAAAAATAAATAAGGAAGGTAAAAAATTATGTCAAGAATAAATGTAGTCAACCACGAAAACGCCGAAGGCAAAGCAAAAGAATTGCTCGACGCGGTGAAGGCAAAAATCGGTTTTGCGCCGAATTTGATGAAAACGATGGCACAATCGCCGAAGGTTTTGGAAGCGTATCTGAACTTTAGCGGAACGCTCGGCACAACGCTTAATGCGAAGTTGCGCGAACAAATTTCCGTCTTAACGGCGCAGGAAAACGGTTGCGGTTATTGTCTTTCGGCGCACACGGCAATCGGCAAATCGGTTGGTTTGGGCGACGCGGAAATTTTAGCGGCGCGTGAAGCAAATTCAAACGATGCGAAAACCGATGCGGCTTTGAAGTTTGCCAAAATAATTTTGGACAAACGTGGCGTAGTCAGCGATGCAGATTTAGAAACGGTGAAAAATGTCGGTTTTACCGAAGGCGAAATCGCCGAAATCGTGGCAAATGTCGCACTCAACATTTTCACGAATTACTTCAACGAAGTCGCTCAAACGGAAATTGATTTTCCGAAGGTTGATGTCAAAGCGAAAACGGCGTAATAAATTGAGAGCGATGAATTTAAATTTCATCGCTCTCAACAATTTTTGGAGGCAAGCAATGGCAAATAAATTTTACGAGATTATGTTCACGCCGAGCGTTAAAACCGCGCAAGAACATTACGGTTCGCGCCAACATTACGCGAAATCCGAAGGTGGCAAAACGGAATTTGCGGGTTTGTCGGAATTTGAAGAAGAATTTATCAGTCAGCGCGACGGATTTTATTTAGCGACCGTTGGCGAAAACGATTATCCGTATATCCAATTTCGCGGTGGCGCACGCGGTTTTCTAAAAGTTTTGGACGCGAAAACTTTGGGTTACGCCGATTTTCGCGGAAATCTGCAATATATTTCGGTTGGAAATTTATCAAAAAATAATCGTGCGGCGTTGTTTTTTATGGATTATGCCAACCAACGACGACTAAAAATCTTGGCACGAATCGAAGTCAAAGAAGCAAAAGACGCGCCAGAACTGATTGAAAAATTGCGCGTTCCTGATTACAAGGCAAAAATTGAACGTGCCATGATTTTGCACGTCGAAGCGTTTGATTGGAACTGTCCGCAACACCTCACGCCACGCTTTACAATGGAAGAAATTCGCACCATCAACGTGCCTTTGTATGAACATATCGAAAAACTCGAAGCCGAAATTCAGCAATTAAAGAAAACCCGCGATGCAGAAATCAACTAAGTTTCATTGAAAAACCCGAACGCCGCTATGGTGAATAAAAATTTAAGAGTAAGCTAAAAGTAATGCTTTTAGCTTACTCTCCAAATTTTATCAGCATTAACGAGAAACAATATGAAAACCAAAATTTTATCTGTCATTATTTTCGCATTTCTTTTTTCGATGAATGCCTTCGCCCACGAGTATTGGTTTGAGCCAGAAACATTTTTTTCGGTGCGAGGCGACAAAACGGCGGTGCATCTTTACGTTGGCGACGGTTTGGTTAAAGACCGTGAAGAAAGAGTTTATCAATCCGAAAAAACGCCGATGTTTCAGCTGTTTTCTACTTATAAAACTTGGGATTTGAAAACATCGCTGACCGAAGAACAAAAGCCGATTTATAATTTTTCGGCGGAAAAAGTGGGCAATTATCTATTGGCGATGGAGCGCAATTGGTCTTATATCACGCTGGAATCAAACAAATTTGAAGATTATCTGCGCGAAGACGGAATGGAATATATCATTGCTGAACGTGCAAAACTGGGCGAAAACCAGAAAGAAGGACGTGAGCGTTACAGCCGTTTTATCAAATCGTTGTTGCAAGTTGGCGACAAACGCGATGATACTTATAAAAAACTCATTGGACTAAAACTCGAAATTATGCCGCTTGAAAATCCTTACTCGAAAAAAGTCGGCGATAAATTGAAATTCCAAGTTTTATTTGATGGCAAACTGCTGGCAAACCGCGCCGTTTTCGCCGACAACCGCAACAGCGAAACGCAAAAAATGACCACCGACAAAAACGGAAAAATCACCGTTAAATTGGACAAAAGTGGCTTGTGGTTAGTGCGGCTTGTCAATATGCAGAGATGCCGACAAGATTGCGCCGAAGCCGATTGGGAAAGTTTTTGGGGCGCGTTCAGTTTTGGCGTAAAATAAGTTTCAGCCATACAGAACTGCCAAAGGCGACTCAATTTTTTAGTTTTTACTTGTTGCTTACTTTTTCAACATCGGTTTTAAGGCTTTATAAACATTGTCGGTCATAATTATTTCGCCTTTGGCGTTTGGATGAATGCTGTCAGGTTGATTTAATTCTTTATTGAGCGCGATATTTTCTAGCAGAAACGGTAGAAATTCAACCTTGTGTTCGCTTGCCAAATCGGGAAAAGCGGCGGTGTATTCGCGTTGATAATTCGCGCCCATTGTTGGCGGCGCAAGCATTCCGCACAGCAAAACCGTGATGTTTTTCGCTTTTGCTTTTTTGATAATCGTGCTGAGATTTTCATTCATTTTATCAACCGGCAAACCGCGCAAAAGGTCGTTTGCGCCGAGTTCGAGAATCAAAATTTGGACGTTTTCCTGTTCCAAAACCCAATCAATGCGCTCTAAACCGCCGAGCGAAGTTTCGCCTGAAACGCCCGCGTTGACAACTTCGTAATTGTAACCGTCGGTTGCCAATTTTTTCTGCAAAAGATACGGATAGGATTCTTTTTCCGCCAAACCAAAACCTGCCGTCAAACTATCGCCGAAGGCAACAATTCGCGGCTTGTCGGAAGACGCAGGCAACACAGGGCGCGGTTTTTCCGCCTTTTTATTAGCCTGTTGTTCCGCTGTCGAAACACCGCACGCCGAAAAGATAAGTGCTAAAGAAATGAAACTTAAAATAGCTGTTAATCGAATAAACCTTGTCATATTTTTCAAAAATGTTAGTTAAAAATCCGTTATTTATGATGCAGAAACTCCCAAACTTGTTCGCGCCTATTTATAGTGAAAAACTAAAGATGAAAAGTGAAAAGTTTTTCACTATGATAGTAAATAGTGAAATATTTTCTTTTATTTTAGAGTCTTTCACTTTTAGTTTTTAGTTTTTCGCTTTTCACTACTTATGATAATTCTGCACAATGTAACCAAAACCGTCCAATCAGGCGCGGAAGATTTAACAATTTTAGACAATGTTTCGCTGGAAATTCCCGACGGGCAATTTGTCGCCGTAACGGGCGCGTCGGGTAGTGGAAAATCTACGCTACTTGGTTTGATTGCGGGACTTGACGCGCCGAGTTCGGGTGAAATTTTGATTGACGGCGCAAACGTAACAACGATGAGCGAAGACCAACTCGCCGAACTTCGGAGTGAACAAATTGGTTTTATTTTTCAATCTTTTCATCTGATTCCGAGTTTGACGGCGTTTGAAAATGTGATAATTGCAATGGAAATTGTGGGTTTAAAAGATGCTAAAAGCCGCGCCACAAAACTGCTCGAAGACGTTGAATTAACTGCCCGCGGACACCATTATCCGACCGAATTATCAGGCGGCGAACAACAGCGCATCGCCATCGCCCGCGCCTTTGCCAATCAACCGAAAATTCTACTTGCAGACGAACCGACGGGAAATCTCGATTCAAAAAACGGCAATCACATCTTCGATTTGATGACCGATTTGCACAATCAACACAACGTAACGCTGATTTTGGTAACGCACGATCAATCTTTAGCCGAAAGAGCGCAACGCCAAGTCATCTTGAAAGACGGGCGCGTTTTGAGCGATGATATTATTTAATAAGGAGAATTTGAGATGCAGGAAACAATTAGCGCAAGCCAAACGAAAGACAAAATACAAAGTTTGATTGACGAAACGGCTGAATCGCATCGCCCGATTTTGATAACCGCTGAACCGCACAACGCCGTTCTACTTTCCGAAGAAGATTGGAAAGCGTTGCAGGAAACCATTCATTTGCTATCGGTTGCGGGAATGCGCGAATCAATTGTTGAAAATCTTAATGCACCGAATAGCGGTTTTTTAAGCGAGGAAGAATTTTTAGCCGAACTTGAAAAGGAGAATGTAACTTGAATTGGCAATTGCTGTTTTCAAAACAATCTTTGAAGGACGCGAAAAAATTAAAAAGTGCGAATTTGTGGAAAAACACAGAGAAATTGTTAGATGTTTTGCGCGAAAATCCTTTTCAAAATCCGCCGACTTTTGAAAAACTTGTCGGCGACCTTGAAGACGCACATTCACGGCGGATTAACATTCAAAATCGCCCTATTTATCAAATAAACAAAGAGGAAAAAGTTGTTCGTATTCTGCGAATGTGGACACATTACGAATGAATTTTATCTTCAACCTAACTTGGCGCGAAATCCGTTCAACTTGGCGGCGATTGCTGTTTTTCTTTTTGTGCATCGCCATCGGTGTCGGTTCGATTGTCGCGTTGCGTTCGCTGATTCAGAATTTGAGTCGCGTCGTTGGCGGAGATGCGCGGGCGTTGATGACGGCTGATTTTGAACTCAGTTCGACCAACGATTTTTCGCCGACGGACATTTCAAGAATCGAAGCGGTTGTCGATAATTCAAGCATTATCGAAGAGCGCAATGAAGTCGTAACAACGTCGGCGATGGCAAAACCGTCTGACAAAGCGAATCAAAATTTCAGTTTCGTCGAACTCAAAGGCATCGAACCGCTGTTTCCGCTGGTTGGCGATTTTACACTTTCAGACGGAAAATCGTTTGACTTTAATTTACTTGAAAATCACGGCGCGGTTGTTGCACCGATTATTCTCGATGACCTAAATATCAAAATCGGCGACAAAATCCGCATCGGTGAACAGGAGTTTCAGATTCGCGCCACTTTTGACGAAGAACCCGGCGGCACAGGCGGTTTTCGGCTTGGCGCACGAGTTTTCGTTGAAAAAAAAGCATTTGAAGAAGCCGGTATTTCGCAAAACCGAAGTCGTGTGCGCCGAAGGATACTCTACCGAACTTCCGACAATCCGACGGAACTCGTCAAACAACTGCGCGAAACCTTAAAAGGCACGACAATAACGGCACAATCTTACCGCGAAACGCAGGAAAATTTGAGCGAACAATTTGAGCGCACGGAAAATTATCTGTCGCTGACCGGGCTTTTAATTTTGGTTCTCGGCGGTGTCGGCGTGTGGAATGTGGCGCGGGTTTTTGTCGAACAAAAGCGCAAAAGCGTTGCCGTTTTGAAATGCTTAGGCGCGTCGGGAACGCGGATAATCACGGTTTATCTTCTGCAAATTTTGACGCTCGGATTTCTCGGAAGTCTGTTTGGAGTGTTACTCGCGCAACTCGGTTTGTGGCTTGCCGAATGGCGTTTCGGCGCAGATTTGCCGGCGAAAATGAGCTACGTGATTCATTTTTCAACCGCGTGGCAAGGCGTTCTGCTTGGCGTGTTGATTTCAATCCTTTTTTCCGCACTGCCGCTTTTGCAAGTTCGCAACATCAAACCGCGTTTGCTTTTGCACGACGCGACGGGCGAAAAAACTCGGCGGCTCGACCTGACAAAAACGATTTTCGGCGCGGTTTCTCTGCTTGGTTTGTTGGGACTTGCCGCGTGGCAAGCCGGATCGCTCAAAGTCGGCGCATTTTTTCTCGTCGGTTTGGGTTTTACGTCGCTTTTTCTTTACGGTGCGGCGATTGTCTTGACTTTATTGCTCAAAAAAATCAAAAATTTCGGCTCATTTTCCATTAGACAAGCCGTCAATTCGCTCTATCGTCCCGGCAATCAAACGCGGATTATCTTGCTTGCCGTCGGTTTGGGCGCGTTTGTCGTGCTTGCCGTCCAATCTTTGCAGGCAAACTTGGTGCGCGAATTCGATTTTACGCGCAATCAAACCTTACCGAGTTTGTTTTTTATTGATATTCAAAAAAGTCAGATTGCCGAGTTGCAAAAAATAGTCGAGCAACGCGCCGGCGAATCGGTGCAAATCGTCCCGACCATCAGAGCGCGAATCGCTTTTGTCAACGGCGAACCGTTCGATTATCAAAACCGCGAAACGCGCCAACAACAAGGCGTTATCGGGCGCGAATTTGCCGTAACATATCGCCCGAAACTCGACGATAACGAAACGATTATTGCGGGAGATTGGTGGAACGATAACGAAGAAACGGATGCACCGGAAGTTTCGGTTGAAGAAGGAATGAGCAAAACTTTAGGCGTAGAAGTCGGCGATTGGATAACTTTCGACATTTCGGGCAGAAAAATTCAGGCACGAGTTGCCAACGTTCGCAAACTAGATTTACGCAATACGCGCACGGTTTTTATCTTCGTCTTTCGTCCCGGCATTTTGGATAAAGCACCGCAAACATTCGTCGCCACGGTTTTGAAAAAACTTCCTGCCGTTGAACGCGCCAAACTCCAACGCGCAATTATTGACCAATTTCCAAACGTGCAGATTTTTGATGTCGCTGATATTGTTTCCACCGTGCAGAAACTCGTTAATAATTTCGTGTTGGCAATTTCGTTTGTCGGAAGTTTCGTCATATTAAGCGGGATTTTGATTCTCATCGGCTCGATTGCCTTGACCAAATCGCAAAGAATTTACGAAAACGCGATTCTCAAAACTTTGGGTGCTAAACGCCCGACTTTAGCCGCGATTCTGCTTGCCGAATATGGAATTCTCGGAATTTTAGCGGGAATCATCGGCGCGATTTTCGCCACTATTCTATCTTTTGCAGTTTCTGTCTATATTTTCGATATTGATTGGGAATTCGATTTCGGCTTAACAATTTTGGGCGTTTTGATAACGATGGTTTTAGTAATGTCGGTTGGCGCGATTGCGAGTTTTGACGTGCTTTTTAGAAAACCTCTGACGATTTTGCGTTCTCAATAATTTTCTAACCTAAGCTGATTTCAGATTGCTAATAAACATAAAAACATTGTAATCTATAAACACACTTAATTCTCATAATGCAATGATTTAATGTTACTGGAGAAGTTCGATGACCGTAAAAAATTCGGCTAAAAATGAGAGAATATGTGATAAAAAGAAAATTCTCTTAGCAGAAGATGACGATTCGATGCGGCGTTTTTTAGAAGTCATCTTGCAGAAAGCACATTACGATGTAATTTCGACGGAAGACGGACTTAACGCAATAAAAGCCGCGCTCGAAAATGAGATTGACGCGGTAGTTGCCGATGCCGTTATGCCAAATATGACGGGCTACGATTTATGTCGGATGTTGCGCCAAAATCCTGACAAAAAACATATTCCGTTAATTATTTTAAGCGGTCTAAACCAAAACGATTCAACAGATTTCAAGGACTGTTTAGCTGATGCTTATTTGATGAAAGGCAATAATCTCAATGAAACTCTGATAAAAACGCTGGCAAATCTGTTGGCTGAGAAGGCTAATGCTTGATTGCTTTACGGTAAATAATCCGCGCAATTTCTCCAAAAATAAAAATTCCGGCGTAATTGGCAATTAAATCGGTCAAATCAAAAGTGCGCCCACGCACAAAGATTTGCGAAAATTCTTCGAGCGTAACCAACCCGAAAACTATCAAACTACCCAATAAATATCTAAAAAACCATAGCCGAGATGTTTTTGCTTTCAGTGCTAAATTTAGCAAAAACGAAAACATTCCCATCAACAAAAAATGCCCGATTTTATCGCCAAACGGCACATTTCTGATGAAAGAAAAATAGTTTGTTCCGTTAATATCAGCCAAAAAAATAATGCCTACAAGAATCAAGACATAAATCAAAGTCAAAATCTTTATTCGCGCAGACATATTATTTAGGTGAGAAATGAGAGGTGAGAAATATGAATTGATTCTCACCTCTCACTTCTTACTTCTCAATTAGTTTGTTGCTTTGGCGGTAATGCTGTCAATCATCGAAGCAAGCGGCGTATATTCGAGATTTTGCGATGTGGCGACGGCTTCATATGTCAATTTTCCGCCGAAAGTGTTCACGCCTTCTGCTAAACCAGTATCTTCACCAATCGCTTTTTCAAAGCCTTTGTTCGCCAAATCAAGCGCGTAAGGCAATGTTGCGTTGGTCAACGCAAATGTCGAAGTGCGCGGCACTGCGCCCGGCATATTTGCCACGCAATAATGCAAAACTCCTTCTTCGTAATAAGTCGGATTTGAATGCGTCGTGGCGTGTGTCGTTTCAAAACAACCGCCTTGGTCAACCGCCACATCAACTAAAACCGC
>JANOXW010000564.1:0-2532 GCA_031418635.1 Acidobacteriota bacterium | reverse complement strand
CACTTTCGGAATAATTGATATTATTGTGTAAACCATCAATTAACTGATAACTGAAAAAATGGCGACACCTGAACAATTTTTAGAAAAGCCGCTACCAAGCAGTCCCGAAAGTGAGCGCGTCATTTTGGGCGCGATTTTGCTTGATAACGCGCTCATCTCACAGGCAATCGAACAACTCAAATCCGAAGATTTTTACTCGCCGAACTACCGTCGAATTTTCAAAGCGATGATTGCGCTGTTTGAAAAAAGCGAACGGATTGACCCGATTTTGATTGGCGAAGAATTGAAAAAAGACGGCACATCGGTTGATTCAATGGGCGGCGTGGCAACTATCACGAATCTGACTTTCGGCTTACCGCATTTTTCCGATATTGCCGATTATGCCAAAGTCGTCAAAGACAAATCCGTTACGCGCAATCTCATCAAAGTTTGTAATCAAATAACGAGCGAAGCTCTCGCCGAAGAAGATGATGCTGAAGTCATTCTCGACCACGCCGAACAGCTAATTTTCGCTCTCGCCGACGAAAGAACGCGGCAAGGCTTCGCCCACGTCAAACCCGTCGCCGAAGAAGTGTTGGCAAAAGTCCAAGAATATGCAAAAAGGGAAACTCACGCGCTCACCGGTTTAGCGACAGGTTTCCGCGACCTCGACCAAATGACTTCAGGTTTGCAAAAGACCGATTTAATCATTGTCGCTGCGCGTCCCAGCATGGGAAAAACTGCCCTATGTCTAACGCTTGCACAAAATGCGGCGATTCAGGAAAAGGCGGTTGTTGCAATTTTTTCGCTTGAAATGTCGAAAGAGCAACTTGTGATGCGGATGCTCAGTTCGGAGGCGAGAGTTGACGCGCATCGGTTTCGCACCGGATATTTGACACGAGATGAATGGGGCAGACTTGCTACGGCAATCGGAACGCTTTCGGAAGCAAATATTTTTATTGACGACACGGCGGGAATTTCCGTGCTTGAAATGCGGGCGAAAACACGACGGCTGATGGCGGAACAGAAAAAGTTAGATTTGATTGTCGTTGACTATCTGCAACTAATGTCAGGCGGCGGCAGAATCGAATCGCGCCAACAGGAAGTTTCAAAAATCTCGCGTGAACTCAAGGGTTTAGCGAAGGAATTAAATGTTCCAGTCGTCGCGCTTTCGCAACTTTCGCGTGCGCCCGAAGCGCGTAATCCGCCGCGTCCGTTGATGTCCGATTTACGCGAGTCGGGCAGCATTGAGCAGGACGCGGACGTAGTTTCGTTTATTTATCGGGAAGAATACTATAAACCGACCGACGAAAATGCAGGTATTGCGGAGCTTTTGATTTCTAAACAAAGAAATGGTCCGACGGGAACAGTCAAACTTGCATTTTTGAAAGAATTTACTAGATTTGAAAATTATTTTGGAGAGTAGATTGGATAATCGTTAATTGCAATTAACGATTTACAATTAACAAAAATATGAGTGAAGATTTACGTTATCCGATAGGAAAATTTGATGGAAAAATTGAAGTTACGACTGAGTTGAGAGATGGATTTATCAAGACGATTGGGGATTTGCCGAAGACTTTGGAAAAAGCGGTGGCAGATTTGAACGACGAACAACTCGATACACCGTATCGCCCCGAAGGTTGGACAGTGCGGCAAACCGTTCATCATATTGCCGATAGTCATTTGAATTCTTTTATTCGTTTCAAACTCGCTTTGACCGAAGATGTGCCGACAATTCGACCATATTACGAAGACCGGTGGGCGGAACTCGCTGACAGCCAAATGCCGATTGATGTTTCGATGAAAATTATCGAAGGTTTGCATTTGCGTTGGGCGACGCTGTTAAATTCGATGACAGATGAAGAATTCAAAAAGCAGTTAAAACATCCTGAATCAGGCAATTGGACATTGGAAAAAATGCTCGGACTGTATGATTGGCACTCAAAGCATCACACGGCACACATTACAAAATTGCGCGAAAGAAAAAATTGGTAGGTTTTTATTTAAGGAAAGTTTCGCGCAAACTTTGATTTCCGTGTGTTATCTGTTAATATTCGCCTTTTGCTTAAATAATCAAAAAGGAAGCAGAGGCTAAACTTATCGTGAAAGAAATAATTTCAACTGAAAATGCACCGGGTGCAATCGGACCGTATTCGCAAGCCGTGAAAGCGGGAAATATGATTTTTTGTTCGGGACAAATTCCGATTAACCCGACAACGGGCGAATTTGTTTCTGATGATGTGGCGGAACAAACGGAACAGGTTTTGCAAAATTTGAATGCGGTTTTAGAAGCGGCAGGAAGTAGTTTGAACAATGTCGTCAAAACCACCGTATTCTTAGCTGATATGAACGATTTTGTGGCGATGAACGAGGTTTATGCTCGCTTTTTCAGCGAAAATAAACCGGCGCGAGCAACGGTGCAAGCGGCACGTTTGCCGAAGGATGCGCGAGTCGAGATTGATTGTATTGCTATCTTATAGGTTCAAAGTTTCAGATTTTGAACCTTAAGCCTGAAACCTTGAATCTGAAAAGGACGTTTGGCAACTAAAT
>JANOXW010000563.1:0-1690 GCA_031418635.1 Acidobacteriota bacterium | reverse complement strand
CGATTTGTCGAATGTCATGTTTATGACGACGGCGAATGTTTTAGACACGATTCAGCCGGCGTTGCGCGATAGAATGGAGATTATTTTTCTGTCCGGTTACACCGAAGAAGAAAAACTCGAAATCGCCAAACGCCATCTGTTGCCGAAACAGATTGACGAGAACGGACTCGAAAAAGCCGACATAAAATTTGACCGTAAAGCGTTGATGCAAATTATCAGCCAATACACGCAAGAAGCCGGACTGCGCCATCTCGAACGGGAAATCGGCAAAATCTGTCGCAAAGTGGCGCGGAAAAAAGCCGAACTCGAAGCCGAATTTCAAACCGTTAAAATTACTCCGAACAATGTTAAAGATTTCTTGCGTGCGCCACGCATTTTCCCCGAAGTAGCTTTGAAAAAAGATGAAATCGGCATTGCCACCGGTTTAGCTTGGACGGCGGTTGGCGGCGACATTTTGTTTATCGAAGCGATTAAAACACGCGGCAAAGGCAAACTTTTATTGACCGGACAACTCGGCGAAGTGATGCAAGAATCGGCGCAAGCGGCATTTTCTTTCGCTAAAGCAAGAGCCGAAGAACTCGATATTGATGTCGAAGATTTCGATAAATACGACATTCACATTCACTTACCCGAAGGCGCGATTCCAAAAGACGGACCAAGCGCGGGAATTACGATGGCAACCGCAATCGTTTCCGTTTTGTCGCAACGTCCGATTAAAAAAGATTTGGCGATGACCGGCGAAATTACATTAAGAGGCAATGTCCTACCCGTCGGCGGAGTCAAGGAAAAGTTATTAGCGGCACGACGAGCGCATATCAAAACGGTAATTTTACCCGCACCGAATAAGCGTGATTTGGAAGATTTGCCACCGGAAGTTTTGCACGATTTGACGTTTATATTTGTAGAAAATGTGCGCGAAGTTTTCCGCGAAGCTCTGCGCGAAGTCGGAACACAAAAAAAAGTCAAAGAAATACAGAAAAGTAAAAGCATCGGCAAATAATAAAGCCCGAAATTAACTCGGCTTTTACCTTTTCACGCTGGCGTTTTTGCCATAATTAGACAGGTTTTTTACCTTCTGATTTGACATCGGCAAACGGCTTATTTAGACTTAATGACTTGCTTGCTTGTTTCATCAAATGGGCAAACAAGGCTTGGTAGCTCAGTTGGTAGAGTAGCGGACTGAAAAGTCAGTCTTAAAATCTGCCTCTAGCTTCCTTTATTTTCAACAACTTACAAGACTTTTAAATCATTAAAATCTTGAAATCCACTGATTAAAATTCGGTGGATTTTTTACTTTCCAGAGCAGATTTTATCACAGTTACCGGTGCTAACTCAAAAAGTTCTTTACTAAATTTAATTTCTAGCCTATAATCGCAGACATCTTAAAATCCTGGCATTCCATAAAAATATGAGTAAGAAGAAAAATGTGAACAAAGACATCGAGGAGGCTTTGGACAGAAAAGACCGAATGAATGTTGTTCTCATTGGAATTGTGATTTTTGGAATTATTCCAGTAATTCTTTATGTTTTTTTGGGTCAAGAACCAGTAGAACAATATATAAACCAGTTTGCTAACATTAGTGGTTGGGCGAAGCTCCACTTTTGTCTTACAGGGATTTCTGTCATTTATGGCTTCGGAGCTTTAATCAATGCTGGTATTAGTTCCCGCAAAGAACCGAATCTTATTATG
>JANOXW010000562.1:0-8260 GCA_031418635.1 Acidobacteriota bacterium | reverse complement strand
CATTATGCGGAAAGATTTACGTCTAATGAAAGTCCGCTTTTGACCGAACTTTTGCAAAAAACTTACGGTGAACGGGCTGATAAATCTATGCTTTCGGGATTTTATCAAGGTCGCCTTTTGGCAATGTTAAGCAAAATGATTGCGCCGCGCCGAATTTTGGAAATCGGAACTTATATGGGTTATTCGGCGATGTGTTTGGCGGAAGGTTTGACCGACGATGGCAAACTTATCACGCTTGATATGCAACCCGAAACACACGAAATTGCTAAAAGTTTTTGGGCAAAAAGCGATGTTCACGACAAGATTGACGGACGTTTAGGCGATGCAACGCAAATTATTCCGACGTTGGACGAAACTTTCGACCTCGTTTTTATTGATGCCGATAAACCGAATTATAAAAATTATTACGACCTTGTTTTTCCGAAAATGCGAATCGGCGGTTTGATAATCGCCGACAATGTTTTGTGGAGCGGCGAGGTTTTGCAGGTCGAAAGCGGCGCAACCGACGACGAAAGCACCGTTGCCTTGCACGAATATAATCAAAAAATAAACGCAGACGAAAGAGTTTCAAATATTTTATTTGCCGTGCGCGACGGTTTGATGATCGCGCGAAAGGAGAAAGAATAGATGGCAAAAGCAGAGTTGAAGACAAAGAAAACCGAGGCAAATGTTGTAGATTTTTTAAATGAAATTGCCGATGAAAATGTCCGTGAAGATTGCAAAAAGATTGCGGAAATGATGCACAAAGCGACAAACGCAAAGCCCCAAATGTGGGGCGAAAATATTGTCGGTTTTGGTGAAAGACTTTTGAAATACGCATCGGGGTGCGAACTCGATTGGGTGGAAATTGCGTTTGCTCCGCGCAAACAAAACATCACGCTTTATTTGAATTTAGGTGAAGGTCGGAATGAGGATTTATTGGCAAAATTGGGCAAACACAAACTCGGCAAAGGCTGCTTATACATCAAGCGTTTGAGCGATGTTGACGAAAATGTTTTGCAGAAATTAATCGAAGAATCAGTACAAAATAAGGAGAATCTATAAAATTATGGCAAATGAACTTTACAAAATTCCCGTTAAAACGATTGACGGGACGGAAACGAATTTAGGCGAATATAAAGGCAAAACGCTTTTGATTGTTAATGTTGCGTCAAAGTGTGGTTTAACTCCACAATACGAAGGTTTGGAAAAACTTTACGAAACATATCGCGGACAAGGTTTTGAGATTTTGGGTTTTCCATCAAATGACTTTATGGGACAAGAACCGCTTTCGGAAACGGAAATCAAGGATTTTTGCTCGACTAATTTCGATGTTAAATTTCCGCTGTTTTCAAAAATCGGCATCAACGGCGAAAATCGGCATCCGCTTTATGCAAATCTGATCGAGTCGCATCCGAAAACCGATGTTACGAATGGCGATGCGTTGCTTAATGGTTTGATCAAATTTGGTCATACACATTTGAACGAAACCGATGTTTTATGGAATTTCGAGAAATTCTTAATCGGCAAAGACGGTGAAATTGCGGCGCGATTTGCGCCTGATGTAACACCCGATGACAAAAGATTAACAGCAAAATTGGAAGAAGAATTGGCAAAATAATGAAAAATGGAAAACGGATAATGGAAAATTCTTTCAAGATCCATTTTCCATTATTTTTACCGGAATTAAAATGGCGAAATTTTTTGACAAAATTGACGACAAAATCGGCAAATTTATCGGCGAGCAAAAGATTTTTTTTACAGCAAGCGCACCTCTTTCGGGCGATTCGAGAATAAATCTTTCGCCGAAAGGCATTGACACTTTTCGCGTTTTGGACGAAAAAACGGTTTACTATCTCGATTTGACGGGGAGCGGAAACGAAACGGCGGCGCATATCAAAGAAAACGGGCGTTTGACGATTATGTTTTGCGCTTTTTCGAGTTCGCCTTTGATTTTGCGGCTTTACGGGCGTGGTGAAGTTGTTCATAAACGGTCGGAAAAGTGGAACGAATTGTCAAAAAGTTTTGAAAATTTTGCCGGAACTCGTCAAATAATTGTCTTGCACGTCGCGTCTTTACAGACTTCGTGCGGCTTCGCAACTCCGCTTTATGAATTCAAGGAAGACCGCAAAATGCTGATAGATTGGGCAGAAAACAAAGGCGATGACGGCATCGAAAATTATTGGCGCGAAAAAAATAAGACGAGTATTGACGGTCTTCCGACGGGGATTTTTGAATAAATGATTGCAATGGAAACGGTAAAATTCGGGTTGATTCCGCTTGAGGTTTGGAAAACGGAAGCACCGCTTGAGATTTTTCGCAAAATGGTTCTTCGGGAATATCCTGCGCCGCCGATTAGTGAACATTTCGATTTCGGTTTGGCGGAAGTCGAAAGCGGGCGTGTCGTGTTTGAAGGCAAACCGCACGCGAGTTTTTACAATCCGTTAGGGACGATTCACGGCGGATTTATTACAACGCTGCTCGATTCGGCGATGGCGTGCGCGATTCACACGACGCTCGACGCGGGCAAAGGTTCGACGAGCGTAGAAATAAAAGTAAATTTCGTGCGTCCGATTTTTGAAAAAACGGGCATTTTGAGAGCCGTCGGCGAAACGGTAAATGTCGGCAGACAAATCGCTTCGGCGGAAGGGAAGTTGCTGGACGAAAATGGCAAACTTTACGCTCACGGCACGACGACTTGTTTTATTTTTGATTTGTAAAGAGAGGAAATTTAGCCACAGATGGACACGGATAAACACAGATTTAAGAAAGATAAAATGGATGATTTGAAATTGATTTCATCTTGTTTTGATCCGTGTTTATCTGTGAAAATCTGTGGCTAAATTTCTTTTATTGCGTAAATTTTCGTGTTTGTTCGTGAAAAAAAATATATGGAAAAGAGAAAATTCGGAAAAACAGATATGAAATTTTCCGTGCTTGGTTTCGGCGGCGCGGAAATTGGCTATAATCCGAATCAGACGCAGACCGACGTTGATGATTTGTTGAATTCCGCGCTTGATGCAGGATTGAATGTGATTGACACGGCGGCGGCTTATAAAGTTTCGGAAGAATTGATTGGCAAAGCGATTTCAACGCGGCGCAAGGATTTTTATTTGTTGACAAAATGCGGTGCGCTTGATGCTTTTACGCGGTTTGATTGGTCGAAAAAGGGAATTTTGGAAACGATTGAAACGAGTTTGCACTCATTGAAAACCGATTATTTAGACATCGCGCAGCTTCACAGTTGTTCGACGGAAGAATTAAAACGCGGCGATTGCATCGAAGGTTTGCAACGCGCACAAGAAAAAGGTTATACGCGATTTATCGGTTATTCAGGCGACAACGAAGATGCGAAATACGCGCTTGAAATGAACATTTTCGATTCTTTGCAAACTTCGGTTTCCATCGCCGACCAATCGCCGATTGACGGCAATATTAGACTTGCCGTCGAAAAAAATATCGGTGTCATCGCCAAACGCCCGATTGCCAACGCCGTTTGGCGGCATTCGGAAAAACCGAAAGATTCGTATCATCACGAATATTGGGATAGAATTCAGAAATTGAAATTCGATTTTTTGAATAAAAGCTTGGAAGAAGCGACAGCGACGGCGTTACGCTTTACGCTTTCGATTTCGGGGATTGACACGATGATCGTCGGCACAACAAAGCCGCAGCGTTGGCAGGAAAACGCAAAATATGTCGGCGAAGGAAATTTGTCGAGCGAAGAATTTGAAGCGATTCGAGAACGCTGGCGCGAGGTCGGCGGCGATAAATGGATTGGGCAAACTTAGAAATTGTTAGCCACGAACAAATACCAAGAAGATACGAAAAAATTATGCCATATATTAACGTCAAAATTACAAAAGACGGAACTTCTGTCGAACAGAAAAAGCAGATTGTCGAAGAAATGACGCAGACTTTGATGAAAGTTTTGGGTAAAAAACCTGAGCATATTCATATCGTAATTGATGAAGTTGAACCGGAAAATTGGGGTTACGCGGGAATGTTGACGACGGAATATCGTCAAAAAAATTAAACGAACAAGAGGGAAGTTATGAGCAGTAGTAAACTATTTGAAAAATATCAGTTAAGAGAAATCGAATTTCGCAATCGCATTTGGGTTTCGCCAATGTGTCAGTATTCGAGCGAAGACGGAATGCCGACGGATTGGCATTTGGTGCATTTGGGAAGTCGTGCAGTCGGCGGCGCGGGATTGGTAATTCAGGAAGCGACGGCGGTTTCGCCCGAAGGTCGAATTTCACCGTCGGATGCGGGAATTTGGTCTGACGCACACGCCGAAGCGTATAAAAAAATCACGAAATTTATTAAGGATAACGGCGCGGTTGCCGGAATTCAATTGGCACACGCGGGGCGAAAAGCGTCAACGGGCAAACCTTGGAACGGCGGCGTAAAAGTTGATGAAAAAGACGGCGGTTGGGAAGCGGTTGCGCCGACAGCACAGAAGTTTAGCGAAAATTATCCGATGCCGCGCGAGATGTCGAAAAGCGATATTGAACAGGCGACGAATGATTTTGTCGCGGCGGCAAAACGTGCAGTCGAAGCGGGTTTTGAAGTGATAGAAATTCACGCCGCGCACGGTTATCTTTTTCACGAATTTTTATCGCTCTTGTCGAACAAACGCACCGACGAATACGGCGGAAGTCTGGAAAATCGGATGCGGTTTTTATTGGAAACCGCAAAACAAGTTCGTGAAACTGTGCCGCAAAGTCTGCCGATTTTCGTGCGAATCTCGGCGACGGATTGGACAGACAAAGGTTGGGATTTGGCACAATCAATCGCGCTTTGCAAAGAATTGAAAAATATCGGAATTGACCTGATTGACGTTTCGACAGGCGGCAATGTGCCGAACGCAAGCATTCCCGTCGCGCCGAATTATCAGGTTTCGTTTGCGAAGGAAATCCGCGAAAAAGTCGGAATCGCAACGGGCGCGGTCGGGATGATTACCGAAGCAAAACAAGCCGAAGAAATTTTGCAAAAAGGCGAGGCTGACGCGATTTTAATAGCACGGGAATTTTTGCGCGAACCTTACTTTCCATTCGCGGCGGCAAAAGAATTGGGCGCAGAAATTGATTATGTGCCGAAACAATACGGACGCGCAATTGATTTGCGAAAGGCAAAAAGCGCGTAAGAAATTAACCACGAACGGACACGAAAACTTAAACAGTTTTGGTCAAAAGTCGTTGAGTATTGAAATTGAAATTTCACGAAGTTTTGAAATGGATAGAAAAGAAAAAATTATATTGTTGTTGCTGGCAGTGCTGAATTTTACGCACATCTTGGATTTTATGATCCTGATGCCGCTCGGCAATTATCTGATGCCGTATTTTAACATCAGCTCTCAGCAATTTTCGATGCTTGTTGCGGCATATACTTTTAGCGCGGGAACTTCGGGGTTTTTGGCAGCATTTTTTGTGGATGGATTCGACCGCAAAAAGGTTTTACTATTTGCGTATGCCGGATTTCTGATCGGGACATTTTGTTGTGCAATTTCACCAACCTACGAGATTTTGCTGCTATCGAGAATTGTCGCGGGTTTGTTCGGCGGATTGATCGGAGCGCAGGTTTTATCAATCGTTGCGGACATCGTTCCATACGAACGACGCGCGGCGGCGATGGGAATGATTATGGCGGCATTTTCGGCGGCTTCGGTTTTCGGCGTGCCGTTCGGGTTATATATCGCCAATCTTTTTAACTGGCACGCGCCATTTTATTTTGTTGTCATCTTGGGCATTTTGCTCGTGCCGTTCTTATTCAGATTTTTGCCAAAAATGGACGCACATTTGCTTGTCGAAAATCGTCAAAAAATAAGTCCGACGCAATTAGTTGGCGACGTTTTTAGAAATTCGAGTCAGCTTTATGCGCTTGCGTTGACGGCTTTTTTGATGATGGGACATTTTATGATTATCCCGTTTATTAATCCGTTTATGGAATTTAATATGGGATTTTCAAAGACGCAAACGCCGTTAATTTATATGGTCGGCGGCGCATTGACGATGGTTACTTCGCCGTTGATCGGTCGTCTGGCGGACAAACTCGGAAAGTATAACTTATTTATTTTTATGGCTATCGCAGGCATTCCGTTTATCGCTTTGATTACAAATCTGCCGGCAATTCCGTTTTATTTCGTGCTGTGCATTACAGGTTTGTGGTTCATTATTTCGACAGGCAGAATGATTCCCGCGCAAGCGATGGTGAGCAACGTCGTGCCGCCCGAAAGACGCGGCAGTTTTATGAGTTTTAACTCGTCCGTCCAACAATTATTCGTCGGATTCGCTTCGGTTTTGGCAGGTTTAATTGTCGTGAAAATGCCGGACAATAAACTTCAACATTACGAAGTTACAGGTTATTTGAGCATCGGCATTATTTTATTCAGCATTTTTATTGCAACGATGCTTCATAGAAAATTAAAGGAAAAAGAATCCGAAACTACAATTTCAAATAATGAAGAATTAGCAGTTGTCGGTTAAGAATTAAAGAGGAATTATGAGCAGAAAACTAAAGTATTAAAATATAAAAATTATGAAAGCAATCAGAGTTCACGAATTAGGTGCGGCAGATAAACTGTCGCTCGAAGAAGTTGAGAAACCGACTCCAAATGCGGATGAGGTTTTAGTAAAAGTTGCGGCGGCGGGCATTAATTATGCCGATACGATGATGCGGAGTGGAAATTATCTGACAAAGCCGGATTTGCCGTTCACGCTTGGCTATGAAGCGGCGGGAATTATTGAGGTTTTGGGCGAAAACGTAACGAATTTGAACATCGGACAGCGCGTTTTGGCGACGACTTCGAGCGGCGGTTATGCTGAATTTGCGACGGCGAAATCGGCGACTGTGATTCCAATTCCTGACGAATTGGGTTTTGGCGAATCAACTGCACTTTTAGTGCAAGGTTTGACTGCGCTTGGGCTTTTGAATGAAGCGCAAGCGGGCGAAACAATTTTGATTCACGCAGCGGCGGGCGGTGTTGGAACTTTGCTTGTGCAACTTGCGAAACATAAAGGATTAAAAGTGATTGGCACGGCTTCGAGTGAGCAAAAATTACAACTTGTTGCAAGTTTAGGCGCGGATTTTGCGATAAATTACACCGAAGACGATTGGACGGACGAAGTTTTAAAGGCGACGGATGGTAAAGGCGTTGATTGGCTAATCGAAATGGTCGGTGGTGCAATTGTGGCAAAAAATCTGAAAGTTCTTGCAAAACACGGCACGATGTGGATTTACGGTTCGGCAAGCGGCGAAGATTTTAAGGTTTCCGTATTGAGTTTGATGAACAAAAATCACATCATTCGCGGTTATTGGCTGATGAACGAATCGGTTGGAAATCGTATCAGATTTACGAAAGAACTTTTGGAGCATCTCGGCGCAGGACGGCTTAAAATTCAGGTTACGGAATTTCCACTCGAACAAGCAAAAGAAGCGCACGAAGCAATTGAAACGAGAAAAACGATGGGCAAAGTCGTGTTGACGGTGGGAAGTTAGCCACGAACAAACACGAAAAGAACACGAAATAAAAGAAGAATATTTAACCACAGATGGACACGGATAAACACAGATATTTAACAGATAAAAAGAGTAATTTAAGATTAATTTTTTCTTTCTTTTATCTGTGAAAATCTGTGGCTAAAATTCTTTCTTATTTTCGTGAAATTTCGTGTTTGTTCGTGGCAAAAAAAAAAATTATGATTGTAGAAGACAAAATAATTCTCGTAACGGGCGGCGCAAACGGAATTGGCAAGGCTTTGTGCGAGAGATTTCACGCGGACGACGCGAAGCAGATTTACGTTGCCGATATTGATTTGGTGAATGCGGAACAGGTCGCGCAATCGGTTGGCGGAAAGGCTTTTCGGCTTGATGTGGCGGACGAAACGAATTGTAAAAATGTCGTAACGCAAATTTTAGACGAAGCGGGCAGACTTGATTTTATTGCTTCAAATGCGGGAATCGGCGGCGCGGAAGGTTTGCTGGAAGTTTCAAATGATGATTGGCGTAACATCTATGAAGTCAATGTTTTGTCGCACGTTTTTCTGGCGCGGGCGGCGTTTCCTTCGATGATCGAACGTGGCGAAGGCGCGTTCATGATTACGGCTTCGGCGGCGGGACTTTTGACGCATCCGACGGGCGCACCGTATTCGGCGACGAAACACGCGGCGGTTGCGTTGGCTGAAAATTTGTCGCTTGAATTTTTTGAGCAAGGAATTTACGTTTCGTGTCTCTGTCCGCAAGGTGTGATAACGCGGCTGATTGATGGTGAAAACAATCC
>JANOXW010000561.1:0-21346 GCA_031418635.1 Acidobacteriota bacterium | reverse complement strand
GTAACAGTTCAAAATCGCGGATTCGCGCCGCTCAGTTAAATCGTTCAATTTATCAAAACAAAGAAGGCGACTCTCCGATCATAGAAGATAAGTCGGATGAAACGGCGACTGAAGAAATCATCGAAGACGACGGCGAAGATGCGAAACGAAGCGGACAAACTGTGGTTGAAACTTATTTTGCCGGTTCGGATAATGGAAATTTTACCGGCGTAAATTTTGCAACGCTCCAATCATTAGGCGAAAACGCCGAAATAGTTTTTGCGGGACAAACGGGAACGAGCAATTCTGCTCCAAAACGATTTGAAACGAAACTCAAATTCAGACCAACTGAAAATCATCAAATTCGCTTAAATACTTCGGTTGCTAAACTTGGCGAAGTCAAATTTGACCAAGCCGAAAAAACGCTCGGACAATTTTCTTTTCAAGCCCTTGATGAATGGAAAGTGCGGAGTGGCGTGATTTTAGTTTTCGGTTTTGATTATTCAAAATTCATCGGTGCGGGCGATGATTTTTCGGTCAGTCCGCGACTCGGTTTGCAATTCGACATAAATTCAAAAATCCGCTTTCGCACGGCTTATACAACGCAAACCGAACAACAAACTTGGTCGCGTGCCGTCGAACTCGAAGACACGAAAATTCTTTTTCAAGAGCCAATCGCCATTCAAGATTTCGTCGTTGAAAACGGCAAACCGCGGATGAATAAAAGCACTCGCTTCGAATTCGGCGTGGAACGTATTTTAGACGAAAAATCGAATATCGAGGCAAATGCTTTTTTTGACACGACATTAAGCCGTGGTGTCGGTTTAGTTAATCTGCCTTTTAACGCGCTCAACGGTAACGCTTTTAATGAATTTGTTGCCAACCAACACGGCGCGGCGCAAGGCATCAGAGTTGTTTATACGCGCCGTTTGAACGGAACTTTCAGCACCTCGGCGGGTTACGCTTTCGGCAACGGTCAAAGACTTTCCGAAAAAGCGATTTCAAATCCCGCTAATGTTTTTGAAAATGATTTTTTCCAAACATTTATCGGACAATTCGATGCCGATTTGAAAACGGGAACGCAAGTTAAAACTATTTTCCGTCTGTCGCCGCAAGCCACTGTTTTTGCGATTGACCCGTTTCAAGGCAGATTGGCGATTTATGATCCGAGTTTGAGCATTTTGGTTACACAGTCTTTGCCGAATTGGGGTTTGCCGATTCGTGCCGAAGCGATTGTTGATGCGCGAAATTTGTTTGATTTTCAAACGAATATTAACGGTGAAGAAGGAAGTCTGAAACTCAATTCACAGGGACGAACTCTGCGCGGTGGAATTTTAGTCAGATTTTAATAGAGCGCGAGTTCAAAATATACAGTCCAATGCCCAATGTAAGTTGATTTTCTACTTTGGGCATTGGATTTTTTATGTCCAAAATCTTGGATATAAAGCAAAAATTTGAATGAATACTAGACTTATTACGAGTTTATCAAATTGAAAGTGCGGTGATTTGGTGAATTAAAGTCAACAAAAGCGTTGGAACGCATTTTGCGTAATAAAAAAGATGGCGTAACTTGCCTCAAAGATGAAAGATAAAGTCTTGACAAGTTGGAGTTTAATTTGGCTTTTGGCAACCGTTTTATTGGTTGTCGGCGGCGCACTAAATCTTTCACAACGCGCCTCGCACTCTTTGCCGCCAAACGACGGTGTTCTTTGGGAGCAAAAAGCCGATGGAATCTATGCCGCCAAAGTTTTACCGAATCTGGCGGCTTCACGGGCAGGAATTGCTGTCGGCGATAAACTTATCGCTATTTCGCTTGATGAAAAACAATTTGATGAAGTAATTTCGCCCGCCGATGTTCAGACTTATCTCGAAACGGCGGGCGTTGACGGTAATCTGACTTATTTTTACCAACGTCCTTCTTACTCGTTTGCCAATAATTTTTATTACGCCGATTTGAAACATATTGATTCGCTTCCGCGTTGGACGGCTTCGATAATTTTTCTCTCGATTGTCGGTGTGTTTTGGCTTGGTGTCGGCATTTTTGTTCTTTTCAAACAAGGCAGTCGCTCGCCGTTTGTGTTGCATTTTGCTATCGTTTGTCTCGCCGCGTTTGTCTTTCACGTTTATAAATCGCTCGGACTTGGCGAAGATTTCGACTTAGCCGTCAGCCTTTTAGACGATTTGGCGTTTGCTCTTTTTGTGCCGCTTTTTCTGCATTTTTGTTTGCGTTATCCGGTAAGAAGCGCAGTTTTTGACGAACAGCCTTGGAAAACTTACGCGCTCTATGTTCCTGCAAGTTTGATTTCGCTTGGAATTTTCGGGCTTTCACTAACTTACTATCTTGCTCCGAAATCTGATTTTGTTGCCAGTCTTGCCAATTTTACCGATAAGTTCAACCTTTTCGGGCTTATTTATCAAATAAATTTTTACCATTTTGTGGTCGGCGTTTCGGGCGGCGCAACCATTTTGCTGTGGCGATTTTTCAAATATAATCATCAACCGCTTATTCGCCAACGCCTAAAATGGGCGATGATGGGAACGATTATTGCCGTTGTGCCGATTCTCGCATTTCAGATTGCGAAACGCTTTTTCTATCTTCCCGAAGACAATTTTTCGTCGGCACTGACGACGCTTCCGCTGGCACTGATTCCCTTGAGTTTAGGTCATTCGGTAGTGCGCTATCGCCTGATGGATGTTGATGTCGTTGTGCGTCGTGCGCTGGTTTATGCGCTGACGACGGTGGCGATTGCGATGATGATTGGCACGGTTGCGCTCGGACTGGTTTTTCTCGCTGTCGGCAATAATTTGTCAACCACGGAAATTACGCTTCGCGCCCTGATTGCAATAATTGCGATGGCGGCAATCGTTTTATTGAGCGAACCGCTTAAAAAATTCTTACAAGAACGCGCCGATAGATTTTTTTACGGTGAACGCTATGATTTGAGAAACGGTTTGCTCGATTTCGGCAGAACAATCTCAACAACTACTGCGCTTGAACCGCTTTTAAATGCGTTGACCGAAAGATTGCGCCAAGTTCTCGATGTCGAAAAAGTGGCTATTTTTATCGAAAATGAAAATGCCTCGGAAGGTTATCGCATTGCTAAATCAATCGGAATCAGTGAAAGCTACAAAATTCCGAATGATTTTCGCCAAATGATTCGGCAAAAATCCGCCGCTAAAGGCATTGTTCGCGCCGACGAACTCGAACTTCTCGAAGCCGAAGATAATCACGAATATCACAATGGAAACGGTAATAGTAAAATATTCGGAATCGGCAAGAAAATCGTCCGTCAAGAACTGCATTATTTTGTGCCGTGCGTCGTGCGCGGAAAAATGGTCGCGGTTATCGGTTTAGGACGTGCTTCGGACGGTTCACTTCTTTCGTCGGAAGATTTGGAAATTTTGCAGACGGTTTCGGGCTATGTCGCGGTTGCCGTCGAAAACAGTTTGCTGTATCAAGAGCAGGAAACACGCGCCGAAGAACTCGCTTTACTTAAAGAATTTAATGAATCAATCGTCGAATCAGTCAATGTCGGTTTGATTGCCGTTGACGAAAACGGACGCATAACCCGTTGCAATTCGACCTTTGAAGCGATGATGGATTTGAGCCGTGAACAAACAATTGGCAAACTTGTCGAAGAAATTTTTGATGAGAGTTTTGCGTTGAACCTTGAAAATATTCTTGGCAAATCGCGTTGGCATCTGACCGAAATCCGCAACGCTTATAAACTTTTCACGACTAATGCTCAGGGCAAACCCTTAATTATAAACGTCGCCGTTGCGCCGCTTCGTTCCGTTTCGCATAATCAAACCGGCGCGATTATCGTGCTTGAAAACGTAACTTCGCGTATCAAACTCGAAGAATCTCTCCAACAAAGCGAAAAACTTTCGAGCATCGGACTTCTCGCGGCAGGTGTCGCACACGAGGTCAACACGCCTTTGACAGGTGTTTCGAGTTATACGCAGATGCTTCTCGGAATGATTCCCGAAACCGACCCGAAACACGCGCTGTTGCAAAAAGTCCAAAAACAAACCGACCGCGCCGCAAACATCGTCGGTAATCTGCTCAATTTTTCGCGCACCGGCAACGCTACCGAATTTACCGAAATCAGCATTAACAAACTGCTTGACGACACACTTCAACTGCTTGAACCGCAGATGCGAAAATCAAATATCGAAATCATCAAAAATTACGCCGACATTCCGCCAAAAGTTTTCGGCAACGCGGGAAAATTGCAACAGGTTTTCACAAATTTAATTATCAATGCGCGGGACGCGATGTTGTTCGGCGGCGGAACAATTACGCTGACAACGGCTTTTGGTAGCGAAGATGACGTTATCGTTGAAGTTTCCGACACGGGAAGCGGCATCGAAGCGGAAAATCTGAACAAAATTTACGACCCGTTTTTCACCACCAAAGATGTCGGAAGCGGCACCGGACTCGGTTTAGCCGTGTCTTACGGTATCGTCCAAGAACATGCCGGAACAATCGAAGCAACGAGCGAAATCGGCAACGGAACGACCTTTCGCCTCGCTTTTCCAATTGCACAAAAGCAACAACTACAACGCGCTGTCAGTTAATAAAAGTCAGCCAAAATAAATTTCTTGATTGCCAGAGCGACACCGTTTTCGTCATTGCTCAACGTCGTAAAAAAATCTGTGCGTGAACGCAATTCCGGCGAAGCATTGCCCATCACAACAGCTGTTCCAGCGTATTCGAGCATTTCCAAATCGTTAAAATTATCGCCGATGGTCATGACATTTTCGGCGGAAAGTTTATTCATCGAAGCGAGTTTTTCGACACCTATTCCTTTGGAAGCGTCGGATGGCAAAATGTCAATCAGCGTAAAATCGAGATGCGGATAAATAGTCGCTAAGATATTTACTGAATCTTTTAGTTCAAACTCCAAAACCTTTTGCAAATCAGCCATCGGTGCTAATGCGCCTGAAAATGAGACGTGGACGGTTTCGATTTCGCCGTTAATATCCTCCAAATTCGGGACGTGATGAACGGCTTCTTCGGCTTCCGCGCCGTGCAGACGCTTTGACCACGCCACATATCTTTGTAGTGGAATATTTTCATCGGAAATTCGGTCATAAAGCAAAACGCCTTTGCCGTGCGGGTCGGCACTCAACAAAGCGTCGCCACCAGACTCTCGTCCGACGCGCAAAATCTCTCCGACAATTTCTTTTTTAAGCAAAGAAACCGCCACATTTTCAAGCGTGTCAACATATTTAATCAACGCGCCGTTATGACAAATCAAAGGCGCATTTAAATTTATCTGCCGCGCCACCGGAAGCGCGTCGCGGAAACGCCTGCCCGTCGCAATCGTTACCAAAACACCGCTTGCTTCGGCTTGCTCAATCGCTTCGAGATTTTTGTTACTAATTTCGCCACGCGAATTTAGTAAAGTTCCGTCAAGGTCTAATGCTAGAAGTTTTATCATTTATGGAAATACGTTTTTCTTTGCAAAGTTTTTATAAGCATACGCAAAACAATCAAGATTTGCCAAAAGAGCAGAATGAAAAAAAATCAGTATTTATAACAACTTAATATCTGCGAATGATGCCGTTGGCGAATTAAAGAACGCCTTTGGTGTTATGGTCAGCGTTCAAAAACATCCATATTTTGATTGCCCGTTGATTATTTGGCGTGATTTCCCAAAAATGGATAAACGCGGTAAATGATATTTTTATAGCCAACCGAATTGAAACAATACTACTCAAACCAACGTATTTCAAACGCGACTAAAACACATATTAAAGCTATATTGAGAGAAAATATTTATGAATCTAAAATCATTTCGTTTGAAAGTTTCGGCTTTCTTTTTTTTGTTCTTATTGACATTTACCCAAATCGCTATGGCGCGTCCGATGCCGCAAATTCCTGTTCAACAGGATGATGGTGAAAAGGTAAAAAAACTTCCGCCCGTTAATTACATTCGCAGTCGAGAAATTGATGTCAAAAATGTTTCGATTGACTTGCGTTTCGATTGGGACAAAGAACAGGCATTTGGCACGACGGTTGTTACGCTTGCGCCGTTTAAGGATTTGAATAAATTCAATTTGGACGCGGCTTTGATGACGATAAACTCCGTTACTTTGGTAAACGGAACGGCGTTGAAATTTAATTACGATGACGAAAAGGATAGCGACAACCTTGAAATTTTTCTTGACCGCACCTATAAACGCGGCGAAGAATTGAGCGTTAAAGTTGATTACAAAACGAATTACGTCAACAAAGCTGATGCTGATACGGCAATCGGAAGTTTCGGGCGCGGACTGCGTTTTATCAAACCGACGGCTGAAAATCCGAACAAACCACGCCAAATTTGGTCGCAGGGTGAAACGGAATTTAATCGTTATTGGTTTCCGTCCTACGATACGCCCAACGATTTTCGCACTTCGGAGTTAAAAGCTACGGTTGAAAAACCGTTCACTGTAATTTCCAACGGCAAACTGATAGAAGTCAAAGATAACGGCGATAACACGCGCACATTTCATTGGAAAATGGACACGCCGTATTCAAATTATCTAACCTCAATCGTCGTCGGTGATTACACAGAAGTCAAAAATGGCGATTATCTCGGCGTTCCGATTGTCGCTTATGGTTATCCTGCCGAAGCCAAAGAAGTCGCGGAAACGACGAAAAGAGTTCCGTTAATGGTTAAGTTTTTCTCGGAAAAAACGGGCGTGAAATATGCTTATCCGAAATATTCGCAAACGATGGTTGAAGATTTCGGCGGTGGAATGGAAAACATTTCAGCAACGACACAAATCGAGGAAATGATTCACGATGAACGCGAATTGCTCGATGAAGATTCGGATTCTTTGCAATCGCACGAACTCGCGCATCAATGGTTTGGCGATTTTGTAACCTGTCGTGATTGGGGACAAATCTGGCTCAACGAATCGTTTGCCACATATTTTCAAGCCTTATGGGACGAAGAATCAAAGGGCAAAGATTTTTTTCTGTATAACGATGTTCGCGCCAATCAACAACAAGTTTTAGACGCTTGGAAGCAGGGAAATCGTCACCCGATTGTTACCAAATATTATGCCAACAAAGATGCGATGTTTGACCAATACGCATATCCGGGCGGCGGTTCGGTTCTGCATATTCTTCGCAAGCACCTCGGCGACGATTTATTTTTCAAATCGCTCAATCATTATTTGACGACCAACGCTCATCAGCCAGTTTCGACGGAAGAACTGAGAATTGCCATCGAAGAAACGACCGGGCAATCAATGGATTGGTTTTTCGACCAATGGCTTTACAAAATGGGACATCCGATTTTTGAGATTACAAAAAGCTACGACGGCGCGAAGAAGCAATTGACCTTGAATGTCAAACAAACTCAAAAGGTTGATGTGCTGAACGAATTTCCGCAGGTCGAATTTTTTCAAACTAAAGTTGACATCGAAATTGATGGCAAAATCGAACAAGTTTGGATAAAACCCCAAGCGGAAAACACCTTCACTTTTGCTTTGGCAACTGAACCGAAACTCGTTAATTTCGATTACGAAGGAACTTTGCTGAAAGAGTTGAAATTTGACAAATCTGTGGAAGAACTGCTGTATCAAATGACGAAAGACCAAGATGTCTTGGGCAGACGTTGGGCGATGAGCGAGTTGGCGAAAGTTGTGGAAAATGAACAAACCTCTGCTTCCGATAAAAGCAAAATTATGTCGGCGATGGTTGGTTCGGTGGCAAACGATTCATCGTGGTTGATTCGTCGTGCCGCGATTTCTGAAATTAGCGATCTTTTAGTTCCGCAACAACAAAATCCGTCGGCACAGGCATCAGCGGTCAAATTCGATGATGCAACCGTGCAAGTTTTGCAAAAAGCGGTAAAAGATGAAAAATCAATGGTTCGCGCCGATGCGATTGCGCTTCTTGGTGCCAGCCGCGATGCCAAATACGCCGAACTTTATTTGGCGGCAATAAATGACCGCAGTTATTCGGTGATTGAAAATGCGGCAGTTGCTTTGGGCGAAACGAAAAACGCGAAGGCTTACGATGCGTTAGTAAAATTGACCAACACGCCGTCGTGGAAAGGGCGAATCGCCGCCGCCGGTTTCAAAGGTCTTGCCGCGTTGGAAGATAAACGCGGTTTGGAAACTGCTTTCAAATTCGCCGCTGACAAAACTCAGCCGACAAATGTTAGCAACGCGGCTTTGGAAACCATCGCCGCCACCGGCAAAGGCGATAAACGTGCCTTTCCGCTGATTTTTGAATCTTTCAAAAAATCGCTTGACACCAACAATTTCAACGGTTTGTTCACAAGCATTCAGGCAATTATCAAACTCGCCGACCCGCGTGGTCAGGAAGCCTTTGATTTGCTCAAGGAAAAATTCAAAAATCAAGCCAACATTCTAGGTTTTGCATCATTTCTCGAAGCCCAATTCAAAACCGCGCTTGGGAAATAGGTTCAAGGTTTCAGGTTTGAGGTTCAAAGTTTAAATCTTGAACCTTGAACCTGAAACCAAAGACCTTGAACCGCAACATTATGAAAACTTTGATTGAATCATTTCACTGCAGATTTGATGCGCTTCACAGGCAGACAATCGAATTTGTGCAAATCGTTCCAGATGAATTACTTTTCAAATATCCGCGTGAAACAAAGCAAAGTTTTGTGCCGTTTTCGGTTGGCGAATATATTTTGCGAAGCGCGGGACAAGTTGAACAGACTTTTGGCGGAATAACCACGCGGTTGTGGGACGATCCGTTTGAATGGACTTTGCCCGAAGAACTTTTGACAACAAATAAAATTTTGGCGTATCTTGCCGAAGTCGAAATAACACGCCGCAAGGGATTTGCTTTTTTTATCTCAGACGAAGATTTGAAGCGCGAAATTCCCGCACCTGAAAAGCTGAAATCAATTTTCGATATTTTGCTCGAAACAATTTGTCGCGCCGAACATTTTCAAGGTCGCGCCGTTGCGGTTTTTCAAATGTTATCGGACAAAAAACTTCCGCGTGTTTGAATTGAAATTTGAACAATTTCGTGTAAAAATGCGTTAGGCTAAAAGTCGTAGCAAACCTTTTGCAAAATTGGAGATATGGTATGTATTGTCCGGGATGTGGTCAACAGCAAATTTCAGAGGAAACCAGATTTTGTTCGCGGTGCGGATTGCCTCTCGGATTGGTTTCTGAAGTTCTTGCTTACGGCGGATTTTTGCCGCAATTGGAAGAACTCAATAAAAAGAAAGGAAAAATTCTGACGCGCCGCAATGGTCTGATTTTTAGCCTTTTTTGGTTCATTCTTTTCGTTTTTATCTTTACGCCGTTTTGGAAAATAGTGGATGTTGACGAACTAGCCGCAATGAGCGCGGTCATCGGAATTTTTGGAAGTTTATTATTGGTGTTGAGTTCAGTTTTCTTCTTTGAAAAAACTCCTAAATACTCAAACATCCAAGCGTTAGATGCGGCAAATGCTCAACGTCAAAGCATGCACGGTTTTACTGCTAATGCAAATGTTTTGCCGCCTCAACAATCAATCCCAACATCTGCCTACGTTCCGCCCCAACAAGTTAATTGGCGCGACACAAACGATTTGGTTCAACCAAGTGTTATAGAAGGAACGACAAAACTTTTGGAGAAAGACGGCTAGCGGCGAAAAATTATGTGTTGCCCGATTTGTGGTCAACAACAAGTGTCAGAAGAAACGCGATTTTGTTCGCGGTGCGGCTTTTTGCTGACCGGCATTGCCCAAGTCGTTGCCAAAGGTGGCGCACTGCCGCAATTTATCAACACAAACGACCCGAAGGCGATGTCGCCACGCAAAAAAGGCATCAAACAAGGCGGAATTTTAATGCTTTCGAGTTTGATTATTGTTCCGTTAGTCGCAATTTTATCCGACATCTTGCGATTTGACGGAATCATAATAGGATTGGTGGCAATTCTGACATTTTGGGGTGGACTTTTACGAATTATCTACGCGGCACTTTTTGAATCTGCCGAACCAAGCGAAAAAACGCTGGAGGAAAATGTTCTGAGTTCCGTGCAGAATTTACTTGGCAAGAAAAAAGAACAAAATGCTTTGCCGCCAACCGAATCAATTCCAACTTCGGGTTATGTTCCGCCGAATCAGTCTAATTGGCGTGATACAAACGATTTAGCGCAATCGAGTGTAACCGAAGGTACAACAAAATTGCTAG
The DNA here is from genome assembly GCA_031418635.1 of Acidobacteriota bacterium. GTDB lineage: Bacteria > Acidobacteriota > Blastocatellia > Pyrinomonadales > Pyrinomonadaceae. The sequence continues at coordinate 11,207 of JANOXW010000561.1, read as the reverse complement.
AAAAAGATTAATATTTTTTTCGGATGATACTTTAAACCGATAATAAAATCGTTCTACTTCATTTTTAGGCGGAATGCGGCAGAAGGCTAGGATAAACTGCTTGACCGCGTAAGATTTTTAATAATCTCAATCAATTTCTTTTCTTCAAAAGGCTTCGACAAATAATCCGAAACGCCCAAATCAACACCTTTTTGACGATGTTTTTGGCTTGACCGGGAAGTTATCATAACGACGGGAATGGCTTTCAGATTTTCCTGTTGTTTCATAGATGCCAGCAGGTCATAGCCGTTCATTCGCGGCATTTCGACATCGGTTAAGATAATATCCGGCAGTTTGACGATTTCTTGCAAAATCTCTAACGCCTCAAGCCCGTCTTTGGCGATAATCGCCGTCCAACCGGCATTTTTGACAATGTTTGAGGTTAGTTGCCGCACACTTGGACTGTCATCAACTATCATCACCAAAGGATTTAAGTCTATAGTTTCAGTTACCGGTTTTTGAGGTTCGATTTCTTGATTTTGAGCTTGAAATTTGGAACTTGAAACCTTATGTTTGAGTAGATAAACCACATCAAGCACCGGCACGATATTGCCGTCGCCAAGAATAGTCGCGCCGAGAAGTTCGCGTAGATTCTGTAACGGTTTGCCAAGCGGTTTAATAACAATTTCTTCGGTTTTGATAATGTCGTCAACTATCAAAGCACACGGATTTTCAAGTGTGTCGAGTAATAAAATCGGAATATTCGGATTGTTTGAAACGGAATTAACCGACATATCTAAAAGTTCGTTGAGATGTGAAACTTTATAATGGACATCGCCAAACTGAAAAGTATTATTATCTTTTTCAAGATTTTTGGCTGAAATCTCGGTAATATGTTTGACGAGTTTTAGCGGAAAGGCGAAAGTTTGCTGATTGGCTTTAACCAAAATAGCGCGGGCGACGGCTAATGCCATCGGCAGACGCATGGTAAAAGTCGTGCCTTTTTGCAACTCCGAATCAATCAAAATCGTGCCTTGTTGACGCGCAATGCCGCTTTTGACAATATTTAGTCCAACGCCCCGACCGGAAACCTGACTAAGTTTCTCGGCAGTTGTCAAACCGGGCAAAAATGCCAATTCAAACGCTTCATTATCCGACATTAACGCGGCTTTTTCTTCGCTGATAAAACCATTACTCACGGCTTTATCTTTTAGCGACGAAGCAGAAATTCCGCGTCCGTCGTCGGAAACTGTCAGGGAAATATGCGTTCCTTCGCTGGCTAGACGCACGACGATTTTACCGTATTCAGGCTTGCTGAGGATGCGGCGTGTTTCGGGCGGTTCGATGCCGTGCGCGACAGAATTGCGAAGTAAATGCAAAAGCGGTTCGATTAAAGCATCAAGAATTTGCGTGTCAACTTCCAAATTTTCGCCTTCAATAAACAGTTCGACCAATTTGTCTTCTTCTTCACTGACAACGCGGACGGTGCGTTGCAGACGAACTGAAAGCGAACCAAATGAAACCATCCGCAGTCGAAGTAGTTTTTCCTGCATTTCGTCAATCAAGCGGCGTTGATTTTCAAAAAGCAGGTCGAGATTGCCCTTTAAATTATGAAGTTCGGAACTGATAGCGGAAGTATCAGTGGTGGTTTCGATAAGTTCGCGGGTGGTTTGGTGAAGTTCGGTATAGCGGTCAAATTCGAGTGTATCGAACAACTGGGAGTTGAGGTTCAAGAGTTGCGAACCGCTAAATGTGTAATTCGGTAATTGAAATCTGGCATTCTGGGATTGAATAGCCAGCGAATCGGTTGAACTATCGGTTTCCAATTTGGTAGTCGAGCGTTGCAAACGGCGCGTGCTATGATGCAGTTCTTCGATTTGTTGTTCAAATTCAGCCAATCGTTGCTCAAACACAGAACGGCTGATAATCAAACCACTGGCAATATTGACGAGATCATCGAGTTTATCAAGTGAAACGCGGACAACGGGTTTTGGAACTTGAATTTTGGATTTCGGATTTGATTCCGAATCTGCTATTACTTCGTATTCAGGCGTAGTTTCCGATAAAGGCGCGTCTGTCAGCATTTCGCTTTCAGTCAGCGAAGCCATTATTTTGTCGAAATTTTGATAAGTGAGAGCAATTTTTTTTGTCAGTTGCGCGGATGCTTCGCTTCTGCCTAAGGCTTCAAAACAATCGGTTGAAGTCAAAAGCAATTCAAAGATTTTTTCGTTACTTTCAATCTCGTTTTCTGCTAAATAATCGAGTAAATCTTCAACTCGATGAGCTAAATCGGAAAGTTGTTTTAAGCCGACAATGCCCGCCGAACCTTTTAAGGTATGTGCGTTTCGGCGAATTTCTAACACTGCTTCGCGGTTATTGGGTGTTTTCTCTAAAATTTCTAAATTGGTGTTGATCGCGCGAACAATATCTTCGGCTTCGAGTGTGAAAATTTCGAGCATTTCATCATCAATCTCGAATTCTTCTTCTGTTTCATTGGTTTCTTCCAATATTTCGATAGTTTCAACAATTTCTTCGGCTGGCGGGTGAATTTGTAAATTCTCAAAGGATTCTTCGATAAAATCCGCCATATTTTCAGATGAATCATCCATATTAAAATGGATATTCATTATCAAAACTTCGAGTTCGGTGAGTTTATCCAGCAATTGTCGAGCTTCTTCATCATTTAAAGGTTCTTTTTTACCGACCAGTTTTTTGAGTTTTTTGTCAAATTCAGTGCTGACTTGCGTAACCGCGTCCAAGCCGATGATTGAGGCTGCGCTTTTGAGAGACTCGACTTCCCGAAGTGCGGTTTGCAGTTCGCCATACAAATTACCTTCCTGAGCGCACACCAAAATCCCGCCGCGAATCGTCGGCAGGTAACCTTCGGCTTGTTTGATAAATCCTTGTAAAAGTTCAATATCCATTTTTGTGGGCTTAGAGTTTTAGATTTCAGGTTCAAGGTTCAAGGTTTAAATTAGGCGGCTTGAATCTTGAACCTGAAACCTTGAACATTAATTTAAGAAAGTATTTATTTCGTAAGAAGGCAATCTTCTCGTGGTTCTATCTTCGGGAAGTTTGAACGGGGCGACGGAAACACGCAGTTCATCAGAAAGTTGAACCAGCATTTTTACCGAATCGGCGGCACGATTTGCGCCTGTTTGCACGAGTTCGGTAACTTTCGAAATGTTTGACATCGCATTTGAAATATCTTCGGAACTTGTCGCCTGTTGCTTGGCTGATTCGGAAATTGATTGGATGAGTTCGGCAAGGCGCGTCGAAACCTGTTCGATTTCAACGAGGGCGATACCCGCTTTATCTGCCAAAGTCGAACCGACGACAACTTCGTGAATGGTTTCTTCCATCGAGGCAACGACATCTTTGGTTTCCGTCTGAATCGTCTGGGTCAGCGTGGCAATTTGCTGTGTCAAACGGTTCGAGCGTTCTGCCAGCCGTTCAATTTCTTCGGCAACAACTGCAAATCCGATGCCCGCATCGCCGGCGGCTGAGGCTTGCAGTGAAGCATTGAGCGCAAGCAAACTCGTGCGGTCGGAAAGATCGTCAATCAGTCCGACGATTTGGCTGATTTCCTGTGAGCGTTCACCGAGTTTTTTGATGCGTTTGGCGGTTTCCTGAACTTGTTTGCGAATCGAATTCATCGCGTTGATATTGTCCTGTACGGCTTGTGTCCCATAACGCGCATTGTTGAGCGCATCGCTTGCCACTTGTGCCGACAGCGAGGCATTGCCCGAAACTTCCTGAATCTGCATCGCCATATTTGAAATCGAAGCGGTCGTTCGTGAAATTTGTGATGTTTGCGCCTCACTGCCGCGAGCGAGTTGTTCGGTCGTGTCGTTGATAGCGTTGGCGGAAGTGCTGACTTGAAACGTAACATCTTTGACCTGTTTGATAAGCGAGCGTAATTCTTTTGTCATCGAGTTAAATGATTCGGCAATCGCTCCCGTTATTTCAGAGGTAACTTCAGCTTGCACGGTCAAATCGCCCGCCGCAACTTCCGAAACTTCACCCAACAATTTCATAATAGATTTTTGCAAACTATCGCGTTCATCTTGGGTTTGCACCATCAGACGAAGTTTTTCAATCATATTTTGAAACGCAATTCCGCTGACATCGGCTTCTGAACGCAAAGGTATATTTACCGACAAATCTCCGTCGGCAATGCGATTGGCAATCATCGCTTTTTCCATTCGATAATCGGAAACTTCTTTTAAGGCAATTAGTAATTCGGAAGTATTTTCGGATTCATCTTCAATCACACTGCCTTGAGCAAGCTGATTGGCGGCATCAGTTGCAGTTTCGAGTTCGCTGTTTAACTTGATGTTAGAGAAATTGGCGGCAACGAGTGAGAAAACTCCCAATCCGACAGCAAAACAAACGGTCAAGACACCGGCAAGACTATTATTGGTCGCGTTGAAATAAGCGGCGCAGTTAAAGCCGGCACCGAGAAACAGAAAAATTATTGCTAAAAATGAGAAAAATTTGATCAGCAGATTCCAAAGCGGATTTGTTTGCATTTTTGTCGGTTCTCCTTAAAAAAGTTTTCAAAATTATGTTTTGAAAGCACTAAATTGATTCAAAAGTGTAAGAAACTGCGTCAGGATTCTTGGCAGTCGAAGTATTTTCAGGTAAACTTTGCGGCAATTTGAAGTTAGCCGTGAGCATTTGCAGATTCTCCATCGAAATCATTAATTTAGTAAAACTCGTTTCTGATTCTTTCAATTTTTTTACCGTTTTGCGGGTTTCTCCGATAGATTCGACAAATACCTGAAAAGCCTTTTCGGTTTCATCCGAATGTTCGCCTGAAAAAGAAACGAGTTTGGTCTGCAAATTCAAAAATTTCCCGACATATCTTTCGAGTTCGCTCAGCGAATTGCCGGTTTCGATAGCAAATTTTGAAAGATTCGCCGCTTCGCTGACAGACACTTGCAAAGAAAGTTCGACTTCGTTAATTTCCGCTGAAATCGTTTTACTGAGCGACGAAATTAGCCTATTAGTGTTTTCGGCGCGGGAAGCCAGCCGTTCTACTTCTTCGGCGATAATAATAAATCCGCGCCCTTCCACGCCCAATTCATCGGCTTGAATCGAAGCATTGAGCGCAATCATATTTGTCCGACGCGCCAAATCTTCAACCGTTTTGGCAACTTTCTGAATGTCAGCCGAGCGTTCTTTGAGTCGTCCGGCGCGGTTGACCGATTCTTGAATTTGTTTGCGAAGTTGGCTGACGGCGGCTAGATTTTTCTGCGCGGCATTTGAGCCGCTTCGCGCCTTTTCGATTGACAAATTAGCAGACGCGGTTGCGCTTGACAGTTCTTCGGCAATTTTTTGAACATTCTGCGGAATTTGTTTGAGAGTTAATTTAACTTGATTCAGTTCCAGAATTTTAGCTTCATCGGCTTGAATAATGGTTTGTATTGTTTGGCGGGATTCTTCCGCCGAAGATTGGGCGAGAGTTGAATTGCTTCTCGCCTGTGTAATAACTTCGTTAAGTCTTTCAATCAAATAACGAAAACAATCGGAAATGTCTTTCGTGCCGGCAAAAGTTGATTTGAATTCCGTTGCAAGATTACCATTTTTGACATTGGCAATATCCTCTTTAATCTGGCTGACGGCGGTTTGCAGTTTTTCCAAATCCTGTTTGGCATTGATTGATTCGGTTACTTTGGCGAGAAGTTTTTGAAACGAACTGCTTAAACGGTCGGAGTTTTGCAACGGCGTTAGCGCAACATTCAAATCGCCATTAGTAACTTTGTCCATCAACCCGACGAGATTTTGCAGTTGCTGACTGTTTCGATGCAGTGTTTGAAGCAATTCGTCGGTTTCGGTTGAGCCGGAAGTTCGTGGCAGAGTCATCGAAACGCCGCGCTCCAAACTTTTTGCCAAAAGCGAAACCTTTTCAATCGGGCTGACAACTTCGTTTGACAGCCACCAACCAAAAACCATTACCGCAAAACCTAGGAACAAAAACGGAATAAAAACCGCGTAAAAAGTATCGCTTATCAAAAACGATACAATCAGATAGGAAATCAACCCGAAAGTGCAGATAAAAAAAGCCAACGCGCTGGTCGCCAGCCAGATTTTGCCTTTCAAAGAATTGAGCAGGGAATTTGCGGATTGTCGTGCCATATTTTTTTAAGTCAAAGCCATCTGCGGTAGCCGACGGTTGATGTGGAGTTTTTTAATTGCTTGTCAGCAATTCGAATCGTCCTGTGAAATCGTCTGCTACCGCAGGCAATCCTAACAATTCAGCGAAGAAAAAAGTTTTTCCGTGTCAACTAAGTGTAGGATGTTCGATTTGTGAATCGCTTTTCCGTAAAACGATTGATCGTCTTTGATAAATTGAATTTCATCATTTGGTAAAGTAACGATTTCACTTAACCTATCAACCATAAAGGCAACGGATGAATCGTCGGATTGTGATTTGAGGACAATAAATTTTGTTTTCGGGGAAAAAAGTGTAGGCTTTTTATCCCAAAGTTTTAGCAAATTTACCACCGAAATTACACTGCCGCGTAGATTGGCTACGCCCAGAAGCCATTCGGGAACATTCGGTAAAGTTGTCAACGGTAGCGGCTGGACAACTTCTGCTACTTGTTTGGCAGAAACGGCAAAAAGCTCATCGTCTAAGGCAAAGACAACAAACTTTTCGCCCTGTTTTTGAGTAGATTTTTCCTCATCCGAAAGAGAATCGGTGAGGTTGGGCAAATCAAACGCCGATAAATCGAAATTGGGTAATTTTTTTGCTGGTAAATCAGTCATAATTAACTGAGAAGTTAAGTGTTAGAGATAAGCGATGAAAACGACGGGTTTTAATCGCTTATCTCTAACTGTTCAAGGTTAAACAATATAGGCTTCGACGGTTTTCATCAGCGTTTCGGGACCGAAGGGTTTGGTAATATAGCCGGTTGTGCCTGCCATTCGTCCGCGCACTTTGTCAAAGAATCCGTCTTTGCCGGAGATCATCACGACCGGAACATCCTTAGTAGCTTCGTTGTTGCGGATGAGTTTGCAAACCTGATAACCGTCCATACGCGGCATCGTAATATCGAGCAAAATCAAATCCGGCACGAGTGCGTTGATTTTTTCTAGCGCATCCACGCCGTCAATCGCACAGATGACTTCGTGTCCGCATTTTTCGAGTTTGCCCGAAACGAGTTTGCGAACCGTTGCGCTGTCGTCAACCACCAGAATAGTCCGGTTTTTCGGCATCGTGCTATGAATGCTTTCTTGTTGTTCAATTTCCGACAAGCGAATCGCCAACGCATTAACCTGCGAACTTAGAACAACGTCATTCGGATTTAATTTTGAAGCGGCTTGCAAACTGGAAAAACCTTGCCGCAACTGTTTGAGATTGATTTGTCCGATGCCTAAATTCTTTAGTTCGTCAGATGAAAAATCGCGCAAGTTTCGCGCAACTTCCATTTGTGCAACCGAATTTGCAAGCATTTCCATATTAACTTCATGATGAGCTAAAATCATTTCCAAATCCGACAATGAAAGCATCGCCCGACACCAAATGCAAACAATTACATTCGATTCATTTTCGGCGTTACAAAAAGGACAAGCAAGCATTTCAACGTGCGATTTACTGCCGTTTGTCGCACTTTGTTCTTCGCCTAAAAGTTGATAACCTTTTTCTTCTTGGTGTTCTTCAATTTCATTTTGTTCAAAACCGTTTTCTTCTGTCGTCGTATTGACATCTGCCGACACATATTGTTCGGCTTCTTCAACTTCCGTAGGATAATTTTGATGGTTTTCTACCAAATCAAATTGTTCGTTTGTTTCGGAATGATGGGTAGTTTCTTCGGCTGTCGGTGCATAATCATTTTCCGCAACTGTATTTGAAGCGAACATTTCTTCTTCGATTTCAACATATTCGGAAGTAGCTTCGTCCGCCATTGAAACTTCAACGACTTCGGCGTGTTCAGGTGAATCTTCAACTGTTTCCGAAAAATCTTCCTCCTCAAACGGTTGGGCAGAAACAGGTTTGTCGAAAACTTCGATAGCTTGATTTGAATAAGCGAAAAAAGTTTGTTCGGTATAACCGGCAACACAAGGTTCTTCATTTAATTCCGCTTCGGTTTCAGCCAAATGTTCTTTGGCTGATTCTATTTGGTATTCAACTTCATCGGAATTTTCACTTTCCAAAACTTCCGGTTCATCATTTACTTGGTCATTATAATTTTCGGCATCATCTGCGCTTGTATGCGTTTCAGATTCCATTTCAAAGGATGAATGTTCAGCCATTTCATCAAAATCTTCTTCAAGATTTTCAAGTTCGATTCTTTGATTCATTTCGGCGGCATCAAATTCCAATTCCGGCACATCATCATTTGATACCTCAGCCGTTTCAGAATCGCTTTCTTCCGCTGAATTTTCTACAAATTCTAATTCCTGTGTCGGCACAGAATCTTGTTCGACTTCTTCAACAAATTGAGTTTCTTCTGTCGGTTGCACGACTTCGGCAAACTGAGTTTCTTCCAAAACTTGTGCCTGACTCGTTGGTTCGGCGAAATAATTTTCCAGTTCTTCGTCCTCAGACATTTCAACATCCGCCGCATTTTCTGCCGCTTCGACTTCTTCGACAGCGAACATTTGACCGTCATTCTGTTCCGTTTCGACTTCTTGATTATCGAAAGTTTGTTCGGGATTTTCCGTTTTTACTCCGGCTTTTGCCATCATTCCTAACAATGAAATCAAACTGACTTGAGCCAATCCGTTATTAGGATTAAATTCCAAAATTTTCTTAAAGCAACTTATCTTGTCGCTAAACGAATTTGCCAAATAAGATTTCAAAACCCACGCTTCTTCGAATTCGGGAGCTTGTCGCATTACATCTTGCAATAACCGATGGGCGCTTGTGTGATCGTCGGCAACTGCCGCTGCAATCGCTTTTTGCATTTGGGTTTCTGCTAACTGTCTTTTGGCAGATTGGAGCAAGGCAAAAGCGGTTTCATTTTCGGGATTGATACTCAAAACCTTCTGCAAATGGGTTAATTTTTCTTCCACCGAATCGCACACCGAAGCCAACCATAACCACGCCATTTCGTTGTCTGTATCGTGAACGATTGCCTGTAAAAAACACTGTTTCGCAAAATCCGTATGAGTTTCTTTGGAAGCGTCAATGCCGCGTTGGACAAAGGTTTTTGAGAGCAGCGTTTTAGTTGCTCCCGCCCATTCCAAAGCGCGTTCATTAGCCGAATTGATACTTAAAACATTATTTAAAAAGATGAGCAGTTCTTCCGGGTATTCGCTGATTGAAGCCAGCCATAACCAAGCGTTTTCATTTTTCGGTTCTGCATCTGTAACGCGCAGAAGCAATTGGCGGGCTTCAGCGCGATTGCCGGATTGCGCGGCTTTGATGCCGTCGCGGAGCATTTGCATAGTTTCGGCAGAGCCATTGTCGGAATTGACTTCATTGACAAAACTATTGTCAACGAAATCAACAGTTGATGTGTTCGTTTCAAAATCTAGTTTCATAGCTTTTTGGAAAATGTTGAAATTTTAGTTTTTTTTGAGAAAAATTTGATTAGTTGTCGGCGCGAAAAGACAGAAACGCCTAAACCCGACAAAAAATCTAAATGCAAGCTAAATGCCAAGATGACATTTTTTACCGAATTTGTCTTTATTAAGACGAAAGAACGACTTAAAGCAATAATTGACGAAAAAAAATAGCTTAAACAAAGGTGAAAATGCGCCTAAAGTGACAAAAAATGGAATCTGTCATTGACAAAAAGTGGTATTTTCGACCTCAGGCGCAACCTTAATTTGAGCCAAAAGTGAGAAAATACGGTGAAATGTGAAACAAACAAATGAGGGCAAAGTTAATCTCAAGCAAATAACAGACCGCAAAAAACAGAACGCAGACAGAATCTACTAACTTCACATTTATTTTGATTATTTGCTGATTGGCTTGAAACGCCGTAACTTCTTATAATGAATTGTCAGCATTAAAAAATAGATTTAATAAAAAAGAGGAACAAAACATTGGCACAATTTGACGTAGTAATTATCGGCTCAGGACCGGGCGGTTATGTAGCGGCGGTGCGCGGCGCACAGGTTGGCTTAAAAGTGGCGATTATCGAAAAAGAAGCGGGCGCAAGATTAGGCGGAACGTGCGGATTGCGCGGCTGTATTCCGACGAAGGCGTTATTAAACGCGGCGCATCTTTACGAAAAAGCCGGACATTTTGAAAACTTCGGCATCAAAGTCGAAAACTTAGGTTTCGATTGGGAAAAAGTTCAAAAATATAAATCAGATGTCGTCGCAAAAAACTCTTCAGGCGTTTCGTATCTGATGAAGAAAAACAAAGTTACGGTTTTCAACGGCTTCGGTAAAATCGCCGGAAAAGGCAAAGTCGAAGTCGCCTATGAAGACGGCAAATCGGAGGTGATTGACACAAAAAATATCATCATTGCGACAGGTTCGGTTGTCCGTCCGATTCCGGGCTTTGAAGTTGACGGCAAACAAGTCGTTAATTCCGACCAGATTTTAGAACTAACAAATGTGCCAAAATCAATGGTTGTCTTAGGTTCAGGCGCAGTCGGCGTTGAATTTGCGTCGGTTTATGCACGGTTCGGTTGTGAAACGACGGTTGTCGAATTGTTAGACCGCATCGTTCCGCTTGAAGACGCGGAAGTTTCCAAAGAATTAGCGCGGGTGTTCAAGAAAAACGGCATCACTTGTCTGACAGGCGTAGAAATGGACAAACTCGAAAAGACCAAAAAATCGGTCAAAGTTTCGGGCAAAGATTCAAAAGGCAAAGACATTTCACTTGAAGCCGAAATGCTTCTCGTCGCTATCGGCAGAATGCCGTATGTCGAAAATCTCGGTTTAGAAAACACCAAAGTCGTCGTCAATCCGCGCGGCACAATCAAGGTCAACGAATACTGCGAAACTGACGAACCAAATATTTTCGCTATCGGCGACGTGATTGACACGGCTTGGCTGGCGCATTTGGCAAGTAAAGAGGGAATTCTCGTCGTCGAAAAACTCGCAGGTAAAAAGGTCGAACCGATCAATCATCGGCTTGTGCCAAACTGCACTTATTGCGATCCCGAAGTCGCCAGCGTCGGCTTGACCGAAGCCAAAGCCAAAGAAGAAGGTTACGATGTCAAAGTCGGCAAATTCCCGTTCTCGGCATCAGGTAAGGCGCGAATCCTCGGCGAAACCGACGGCTTTGTCAAAATCGTCGCCGAGAAAAAATACGACGA
>JANOXW010000560.1:0-5790 GCA_031418635.1 Acidobacteriota bacterium | reverse complement strand
GACTCCGCACCACCGCTTGAAATCTTGCTCCTTCAACTCCTTTGCTTTTTCGTATCTCATCAAATTTACTCCAATAAGATATTTGTGCCATCTTTATCAAAAGTTTTCAAATACCCAATTTATTTCGCAAGAGGTCTATTGAAACAAGCCAAGTCCGATTGAATCAGCATTAACTGGATAATTATTATTTGCCAAATTAGTTTGTAAAATCTGCCATTCAAACATTGGCGCAGTTATGTAAAGCAGAAAAGTCAGCATCAAAATATGAATGCCGTCCTTGGGCGTTTTCCACGTCGCAAAAAAATCCGACCAAGTATCTTCTAAAGAATCTTCGATTAAAAACATATTTTTGGTTTTCGTCAAACATTTTTCATCGCATTGATTAACGCTTCCATGTGATTTAAATAACGATTCAATGCCTCGCGTCCGTCGTTTGTAATTTTGTATTCCGTTAGAGGAACGCGCCCGTTAAATGACTTTAAGCATTCGAGATAACCCGCGTCTTCCAATCTTCTCGCGTGAACGCTGATGTTTCCGTCCGTCGTGTTCAGGAGATTTTTCAAATCCGTAAAAGACAAAGTTTTATTCGCCGCAAGTGCGCTGATAATTCCGAGTCGCATTCGTTCGTGAATAACTTTGTCGAGTTCGTTTGAAACATTTTCCGCCGCTTTTTCTATCTTTGTAAGTTTCGGTTTGGCTTTTTCGATTTCTTCTGAATTCTCTAATTTTTTTGCTAAATTGCTCTTTGCCATAAAATTTACTCAATAAGTGATAAACTTTTGCACCTTTTCACTCTTTCACTTTTTCACTTTCTACCCGCCATATTTCCACGCCACGATTGCGCCAAAAACGACATGTAAAACGCCGAAACTCAAACCCATCATCGAGTTTCCGTAACCGGCAGGCAGAAAAAATGCAACTGCGCCGATTGCGATAAAACACCAACCGGCGATTGGAACAACGCGCACAGAATTTGCGCCGCCACAAACAACCGCTGCGCCGTAAAGCAAAATCCAGACGGGAATCAGCACTTCAAAATGCCCGAATCGCCAAAGTCCGAGCGTGATAAAAATCGCGCACAAAATCGGCGGTAAAAAACTCATCGCAAATTTTTTCGCGGGCGCAGAGAGCAGGGAAGTCTTGGTAATTTTCGCCTTTTGCCACATCGCAAAAAAACCAATGGCACTTGCCAAAAAGGCTTCGACCAACCAGACTGTCAGCCAATCTCGAATCAACGGCTGAAAATTTGCAATGATTGCCGCCGCAATCGCCGTTGCGCCCATAAAAATTCCACCGTAACCCGGAACTGCCGTAAAATGGGTCGCACGTTCCATCGTTTCGCGGATGAATTTCAAATTATCAATCGCCCGATCACCAATGTTTGTCGGATGTTTCGCTTCTATTTCGTCTTTTCGGATTGCTTGCACTTTTGCCATATCGCTTTTGAATATACGCCAAGTTATTTTATTTGTCAAGAACTTTATATTGTAAAGTGTAGAAATCTTAAAAACTTTTAGCTTTTACGCTATGATTTGATGCTTTATAAAGGTTTTTTGGTAAAAGCAAACAAGGCTTAACTTTAAATAAATAACGCTTGCATTTCCTATTTTTCAATTCTTTCGCTAAACTTTTTCGTGTGCCAAACGAAGAACTCAAAAATAGTGTAGAAAACGAAAACATCAACTATAACGCGCCTGAATGGAAGGAACTTTACGAGTATGAACGCGAACAATCGTTGATTATTCCGACACCGAATAATCCGCCGTGGAGCAGTTGGATGGCAATCGTTTTTTGGCTTATAAGCGTTTTTTCGATTATCATTTTTCCGGTTTTTTTTCTTATTCCTTATTTTGCCCTTAATCCGATAACTTCTTTAGAAAATATTCAGAATGATCCAACAGCAATTATTTTGAATGTTTTGGCAGTTATTCCGGCGCATATTTTCACGATAATTGTAGCTTGGTTTATCGTTACCAAAAATAAAAAATTTTCGTTTAAGCAGACTTTGGGTTGGTCGCCTGATAATTTTCGCTGGTTTTATTATATTTTGATTCTCGTCGGATTTTTTGCGATTGCCGGAGTTGTCAACTATTTTATCCCCGAACAAGATAACGATTTATTGAGAATTCTGCGTAGTTCGCGGACAGTGGTTTATGTCGTGGCATTTCTCGCAACTTTTACCGCGCCGTTGGTCGAAGAAGTCGTTTATCGTGGTGTTTTGTATTCAGCAATTCAGCGAAGTATCGGCGTAATAGGCGCAATCTCTATTGTTACGGCACTTTTTGCGCTCGTTCACGTTCCGCAGTATTGGGGAAGTCCGGGAACCATTATTTTGATTTGCTTGCTTAGTTTGGTTTTGACTTTAGTGCGTGTCAGCACGGGAAATCTGCTTCCGTGCATTATTCTTCATACTATTTTTAATGGCATTCAGTCGCTTTTTTTGGTTCTACAACCATTTTTACCCGAAAACATTGGCGGAACATCGGAACAAACTGCCGCAATTATCAAATTTTGGACATAAAAAGAGCGAGAGAATTTGTTTATCTCTCGCTCTTTTTATTCAGAATCAACTGGCTTTAGTTATCATTAGGCTTGTCTTTACGGTCAGTCGGAGTGATGACGACCGGAGGAGAAATGCGTGCCGGACTCGATTGCGGCGATATTACCGTGTCATTATCATTACTGCGCTCTACCGGATGGTCTCGGCTAATGTCTTTTTGAACTCTCTCAAATGGCGGATTTACTCTTCTGACTTTTTGTTCCTGGTTATCAACTCTTCCGCCGGTATTATTTTCAATTCTTGCCGGTGGTTGGTTATAAATGTTTTGCGGAAGTCGGAAATACCAAATATCGCGCCCGAAACCGAAACCGTAAGGCGAACTCCAACCGTATCCAAACGGCAAAAAGCAATGGTTTCCGCTAAAACGGTCAAAAACCCATAATCCATAGGAATTATAAATATTCCAACCGTTATTATTGAAGGAATTAAGCAAAGTGGTTCGCAGATTATCTCGTTCAAGCCGCGAATTTACTTTGGCTAATTCTTTAGCGCGGGTTTTACTCCAAGCGGCGAAAGTTTCTTTGTCATCGCGTTTAAATTTTTCAATTACTACCTGACCATTGACAATTGTTGCTTCTCTGCCGCCTTTCACGGTAATCGCTTTGCCTGTGCCGACTTCCGCTTTGCCTTTCCAAACCTCGATTTTGCCGTTTCCGTTGTTCAAAACATCAACCCGATAAACGCCCGATTGAACTATTTTGAACTGAGTGTTAGGCATATTCACGGCAAACTTGAATTCATCGTCGGTGATAACTTCAAACATCGCACTGCCGCCGGTTAATTTTACCTGCAAATCGTCCAACGAAGTATTTATGAACTCAAAGCTGGAATTTTCCGCCAAACGAATGTATGAACCCGGATTCAATAAAATCTCCGCTTTGCCATCCGCGCCGGTTGAAACTTTATCTCCGACTTCCAAGGTGTCGCCTTTCAGCAAATAACCGCTTTTGCCGCTTTTTTGGGCAACCGCAACTTTGCCTTCGACGTAATTTACGCCTCCGGCATTTGCCGAGATAACATATAAATTTCCGGCGGCTGAAACTGCCCGATTATCCTGTGCGACAGCAAACGACGAAAGCAGAAACGCAATTGCGCCGACTGCTACAATATACATAAAATTCTTTTTCATTTTTTTGCTCCTTGTAAATACGGATTTGTCCATAATCTTATCTCATTATTGCCAAATACACAATTTTTCTCTCATAACTTTAGTTGAACGCGAGATTCGCTTAGTTGTCTAAAGATTAGGAACAACCTTTCTAAAACAAACGTAATCATAGCAAACGCTTGAGCAATAATTGTTCGGCAAATTTATAAAAAGGCAATAGATATGGCAACTTATAATGATCCGGTAACTTGTTTTGCTCCACTCGAAATCATCGAAAGATTGCTGGAAATACGCGCTGAATTGGGATTCGCAGAAGTTTTGTATGTAGATAACTCACTTGATTTAGCCGAATTTTTGGACGCTTACGGTTTCGATGTTTATGCTTTTTCGTCAAAAAACGAAAAGATAAATTACGGAGATTATCGCGCGTCAATCGTGCCGGGCGGCGATATTGTTCATTGCTCGATGACAGCGCATTAAGATTTAACTTAACAATTCCCTACAACTGAAGGAACGCGGAAAATGTGAGAAATCACCTACCGCGTTTTTTTTGTTTATTATTATTTTTTATTGCGAACTTTTAAGCTAAACTAAAACTTTCAGCCGACGAAAAACGT
This sequence comes from Acidobacteriota bacterium, assembly GCA_031418635.1. Lineage (GTDB taxonomy): Bacteria > Acidobacteriota > Blastocatellia > Pyrinomonadales > Pyrinomonadaceae. Next base: position 1,505 of record JANOXW010000560.1, on the reverse strand, counting down.
CAAACTGTCGTAGCAAAATTCTTTTTGCTGACAAAAACAAAAACAAGGAGTTTTCAAATAATGCCAACCGCTTCGCGCAAAATAGTTTTTGCAAAATTAACCGTTGTCACTTTCGCTATTGTTTTAGCACTTTTTGGATTTTTGAGTTTTTCCCCAAAATATGAAAAAGCCAGCGCATCGTCATTCGGTCCGTCAGCTTCGCACACTAATGCGCCGGGCGAGGATAATTGCACTGCTTGTCATATAAGTTTTCCGGTCAACAGCGGAACGGGAAGTCTTGCGATTTCGGGGTTGCCCGCCAATTATCTGCCGAACCGACAAGTTCCGATAACCGTTACGCTCAACCAATCGGACGCGGTGATTTACGGTTTTCAGCTAACAGCAGTTGATAATCAAGGAAGAAATGTCGGCACTTATACGCTTCCCGCCCAATCACCGACGCAATTGCAAACAATAATGGGCGTGGTCGGCAACAATCAACGCCGCTATGTCGAACACACTGGCGACGGCGTTATCCCAACGCAATTCGGCACAAAATCTTGGACATTCACTTGGAATACGCCTGCCCAACGAGTCGGCAAAGTAAGTTTTTACGCTTCCGGCAATGCCGCCAACAGCGACGGCGGAACTAATGGCGATAATATTTATACAACGACAAAAAGCACTCTGGCGGGAACAGCAATATCCAATTTCGACAACGACGGAAAAAGTGATGTCGCCGTTTATCGTCCGTCAAATGGCGTTTGGTATAGACTTGACAGTTCCAACCAAAATTTCCAAGCCGTTCAATTCGGTCTCCCTGAAGATAAAGTCGTCGCCGGTGATTTTGATGGCGACGGAAAAAGTGATGTTGGAGTTTATCGCCCATCAAACGGTGTTTGGTATTGGCTTAACAGTTCAAACGGAAGTTTCCAAGCCGTTCAATTCGGCATCAGTGAAGATCGTCCCGCGGTCGGTGATTACGACGGCGACGGCAAGACGGATTTGGCGGTTTATCGCCCGTCAAATGGCGTTTGGTATATTTTACAAAGCACAAACGGTTTCACCGCGACTCAGTTCGGCATCTCAACCGATAAAATAGCGCAAGGCGATTATGACGCGGACGGCAAAACGGATATTGCGGTTTATCGTCCGTCGAATGGTGTCTGGTATATTTTGCAAAGCACAAATGGTTTGACGGCGACTCAATTCGGCATTGATGAAGACAAACCTGTTCCGGCGGATTTTGACGGCGACGGCAAAACCGACATTGCCGTTTATCGCCCGTCAAATGGCGTTTGGTATTTTCTAAACAGCACAAACGGTTTCACCGCGACTCAGTTCGGTGTCTCAACCGATAGACCAACACCTGCTGATTTTGACGGTGATGGGAAATCTGACATTGCGGTTTATCGTCCGTCAAACGGTGTCTGGTATTTCTTGAGAAGTTCCGACAATTCTTTTTCCGCAATCCAATTCGGCACTAGCGAAGATATTCCAGTTCCAAGCGGTTACATCGCAGAGTA
>JANOXW010000559.1:0-2475 GCA_031418635.1 Acidobacteriota bacterium | reverse complement strand
TAAAAGACGACAATCTACGCTACCAATTTCTTCTCGCGGCGGGAAGTTGCTTGGCGCGGAAAGAACGAATGAAAAAGCGACAGGATTGACACGCTTTTACGGTTTGCTAAACTTTAATCGTTCCTTATAGGTTTAATTCCCCGTAGCTCTGCTACGGAAATAAGGAAAAATAAAAATTCCGATTCAATACCTCGCGGCTCTGCCGCGCGGAAAATTTATTTTGGAGATAATATTATGAATATTGTGTTATCGACCGAACTCGAAAATTTGGTGAACGAACAAGTTAAATCGGGATTATACGACTCGCCAAGCGAAGTTGTCCGCGACGGTTTGTTGCTTTTGAAGGAAAAAGCCCAACTCAGACAATTGCGCCGAGAAGAACTTCGCCATGAAGTGCAGAAAGGAATTGATCAAATGAGAGAAGGCAAATACACAACTTATAATTCGGGCGAGGAACTTGTCGAAGAAATTATTCGTCGAGGTATGAAAAATTTAGACCAAAAATAAATCTCAAGATGAAACTGTTTTTTTCAAGAAAAATGTAAAGCACAAGAAATGTTTAGTAATTCACTCCGAATAATACTGATTATAATTTGTTTAGTATTTGGAATATATCAATTTTTCAAAGGCGAAATTTATTTGGGATTTTTATTCACTGTTGCCGCTTTCTTTTTAGGCTACGGATATTTTCGTTATGGAAATGTTTGGTCAGCTTTTCAAAATTTGATGAAAGGACGAAACATTAGGGCGGAAAAGTTAATAAACTCAGTAAAATATCCAAATCTACTTTCAACTCAACAAAAGGCATATTACTTTTTTGCAAAAGGTGTTTTGGAACAGGATAAAAACAATTGGGATGAGGCAGAAAATTATTATTTAAAGTCTCTTGAAGAAGGTTTGCGGACTTCAAATGATGCAGCAATTGCCAATTTAAATCTAGCAACTATTTATCATCGAAAAGGTTTGTTGGATTCAGCAAATTTAAGTTTGCGAAATGCAATTGAATTGCCGCATAAAACAGAAGTGGAAACCGAAATTCAAAAACTTAGACTAAAACTTGAAGTATAAAAATTATGGCTATAAAAACGGAAGATATTCGCAAAATAGCAAAGCTCGCGCATTTGGAAATTACCGAAGAAGAAGTTGCGCTTTACACGCCGCAGATGGCGAATATTGTTGCTTACGTTGAGCAATTAAACGAACTCGACACGGAAAATATTGAACCTGCCATCGGCGGTTTAACGCCCGAAGGCGAAGTTACGGAAACGATGCGAGAAGATATTCCGCACGAATCTTTGGGGCAGAAACTCGCGCTTGACCAATCTCCAACAGCTTCGCACGGACATTTTCGCGTTCCAAAAGTTTTATGAGTCCAAAGTCCAAAGTCCAAAGTCCAAAGTTACGAAACGTCATTTTTGTCTGCTTACTGCTTACTGCTGTCTGCCAACTGAATTGTAGTATTCCGAATTTGGAAACGCCCGAATGCGGCGAAGCGCGAAACACGGTCAAGGAATTTTATTCGTATCATTTTGGCAACGATATGAAATTTACGAGAGATAATTTGAAACCGCGCGAAAAGTTTTTAAGCAATGAATTAAAGCAAAAATTGGCAAGTCAGCCCGACAGCGCAACCGATTATTTTACCGCGACGGACGATTATCCGAAGGCGTTTCGCGTCGGTAGTTGTGAAGCGATTGAGGCGAATAAAAAAGTAGATATACAGGTTTTGCTGTTTTGGAAATCGGACACGCGCAGTGAACAGCGAGAAGTTCACGTTGAAGTTATCAACGTGAATGACAATTGGTTGATAAATAAAGTGGAAAGTAAATAATGAGCGAAATTAAATCAAACATCGAAAAGACTTTAGATAACGCAGAAAGGCTTAATGAAACATTGAATTCTTTTCTGACGATTGAGCGCGAATATGCGACGAAACGCGCCGCTGAATTAGAGAACAATTCCGAAGCGCAAATCTTGAAAGGCGCGGCAATCGCCGTCAAAGACAACATTTGCACACGCTTTTCGCAAACTTCGTGCGGTTCGCGGATTTTGGGAAGCTACAAGCCGCAATATAATGCGACAGCGGTTGAAAAATTGCTTGACGCAGACGCGGTTATCATCGGCAAAACGAATATGGATGAGTTTGCGATGGGTTCTTCCAACGAAAATTCGGCGTTTGGAACGGTGAAAAATCCTTGGGACACGACGCGGGTTCCGGGCGGAAGTTCGGGTGGTTCAGCCGTTGCGGTTGCTTCGGGCGTAGTTCGCGCCGCGTTGGGTTCAGAAACGGGCGGTTCGGTGCGCCAACCAGCTTCGTTTTGCGGAATTGTCGGTTTGAAACCGACTTACGGACGAATCTCGCGGTTCGGACTCGTTGCGTTCGCTTCGTCTTTAGACCAAATCGGAATTTTCGGTCAAACGGCGAAAGATGTGGCGAAGGTTTTAGGCGTGATTGCCGGGCGCGATAAAAATGAT
>JANOXW010000558.1:0-2801 GCA_031418635.1 Acidobacteriota bacterium | reverse complement strand
GCCATACTTCATAGAAAATATCTTCTAATTTTTCAGCGTTAGGTAAATAACCTAAACTACTTGGAGCCGTAGCAAAGTGATTACCCTTATCAAATTCTAAATCTCTACACGCATTTAATCTAATTTTAGCTACTCTATTATCTTTCTTAATCCAATTATCCCAATTTGCACGAAGTCCGTTTGCCTCGTTTTCAACCAAAGCCAAAGCTATTGAGCGAATAATCGTTGATTTTCCCGCACCATTGTCGCCAATCAAAACGTGCCAACCCGCAGGATTTTTGAATTCAATCTCAAAATTATCAATTGACCTGATGTTTTCTATTTCGGCTTTTTGGATATACATTTCTTTCTCTGCCAACATCTTAAAAGAATCAAACCGAAAGAGCAATTAGCCATTGGGCGAGAAAATATGTGCCGAGAATTAAAAGCGGCGCAATCGAAAAAGGTTTTTTGAATTTGTTGTAAGCGAGGAGCGAATCGGATGCAACAAACGAGATTGAACCGAGAAAAGCGAATAAAGTTTTGCTGTCGTTTAATTCAAAATAACGGCTTAAAGCCAGCCAACTCATTAGCGCAAGTGTAACTGCATAAACGATGACGGGAATTTTGAGTTTTTCTAAATTCTTCCACAAAATATTTAGGAAAAAGGCGGTGTAAATCAGATAAAATATAACGCTTGAAAAGTTTGGCGGTGAATAAAACGCGGCGATAAAACAGAGATGTCCGAGCAAAAAACTGATCAATCCGTGAACAAAAAACTTTTTGTCATTGATTAAAAAAACATCGCCAACGGTTGAAAAAATCAGTCCGACTAAAATTGCCTGTTGATAAAAACTCATCGGCGAAGATGAATTGAGAAACGCCATTAAAATTATCGCCAACATCGTCAAAGGTTTGAAGATGTATTGAAGCAAATCATTTTCACGATATTTGGCGTAAATCGTGATTATGGCAGAAATCAGAGCAATTATCGAAAAAGTTAAATCCATAAACTTCAATTCAAAATCTAATTATCAATATATTGGCACACTTTTCATTTGCCTTGTTTTTACCAAACTTTTATTATTGATTTGCATCAATTATTTTGCAGAAAATTATATTTTAGGAGAAATCGTATTCGATGAAAAGATTCGTGTGGAAATTTAATTTGTTATTGCTGATCTTAGTTTTAACTTTTTCGGCGTTTGCCCAAGATAATGGTCCCAAGGATGAACTTTTTGGCAAAATTGCCAAATTAACGCAGACCAAAAAAGATGCAGACCAAGAAAAAGCCTATCAACTCGCCAAAGAATATATGGCTAAATATGGCAAAGACAATGACGATCATACCAAAAAAATTAAAGACTTTGTTGACAAGCATCAGTTGGCGGCTTTTGATAAAAAATTAAACGAAAAAAAGACTGCCGAAGCATTTGTGATTGGCAAAGAAATATTGGCGCAAGAGCCTGAAAACTCATATGTTACGATGAATTTGGCTTACGGTGGTTATGAAGCGTTGCTCAAAAACAAAGATGTGTCTTTTGGTGATGAATCTGTTAAATTTGCTAAACAGACTTTGAGTTTGTTCGAGGCGGGAAAATTGCCGAAAATCTTTGAACCATTTAAGGATCAAGCCGAAGCGACGGCTTTGATGTATTACGTTATCGGCAATTTTTTGCTGGAAAGCAATTCCAAAGAAGCGGCGCAAAATTTTTATAAAGCAGTTCAATACGAAGCGCAATTCAAGAAAAATTCTTATCCGTATTACGCAATTTCTTTCTACTACGAAAAAGAATATCAAAAAGCGGCGACTGAATATCAAGCCAAATACGGAAACGTAACAAAAGAAAACGACGAAACAAAAGCCGCCCAAGCCAAACTTGAAAAACTGCTTGACCGTATGCTTGACGGCTATTCACGAGCAATAAAAATGGGCGAAGTGGAAAAGAATGCCAGCACTGACACTTGGAAAAAACGCTTTGCCGACATCTATAAATTCCGCCATCAAAGCGAAACGGGAATGAGCGAATATCTCGCAAAAACTCCCGATACGCCGTTGCCTGACCCGAACACGCTCTAGTTTGCCGCAAAACCTTTTTTGACTTTCAGCCTAAGAGAAGTTAGCCTCGTTCTTTTAGGCTGTCATTTTTTTAAATCATTTCAAGTAAAATTATTACAAATGAGCGCAACCAAAAGAGCGTTAAGTGAAAACTTTTCATTTACTTCCAGCATCGCGGCGGACGTTTGGCAACCAAAGTCAAATCCGAAAGCGTTTGAATGGTGGTATTTTGACGCTTTGAGCGAAGACGGACGCGACGCAGTTGTCATAATTTTTCTCGATAATTTCATATTTTCACCGCGCTACAATAAAACAGCCCGAAATCCGAAATCCGAAATCCGAAATCCGAACTCGAATTTTCCTGCCATCGCTTTTACTTATTACCGCGACGGCAAGCCGAAATATCGCGCCATTAACGAATTTTCGCCTGACAAATTTTCCGCCGACGAAAATAAGCCTTTTTGCAAACTCGGCAACAATTTTTTTCGCCTTGATTCTGCGCCTTACGGTTCAGGTTATATGCTTTCCATCAACGCTCTGCTTCGCAAAAATTGTCGCCTCGAAGCGCATTTTGAATGGCTTTCAGTGGAGAGTGATTTTTTGTCAAACAAACCGATCAACACCGCCGCGCACAGTTGGAATTTGGCAGTTTCGCGGGCGGACGTTACGGGCAGAATCAGCATTTCAGATGCCGGCGAAAAAAATATTGATGTCGTTCATTTTCGCGGCACAGGTTATCACGACCATAATTTCGATAATCGTT
>JANOXW010000557.1:0-6359 GCA_031418635.1 Acidobacteriota bacterium | reverse complement strand
GGCAAAAGTGGCAAGTGCTGTAAAATCTCAGAAATTTGAAACGCAGATTCAGCGCGTTAGAAATGATTCGGTTTCAACAGAGATTGACACACTCGCCATCGAAGAACCGTTGGAAATTCGTTTGGGTTTTGTAGAGAATGGCAAACTCACGCACAAAGCGATTTCAATTACAATGCGAACACCTGGAAATGATTTTGAACTCGCTGCCGGATTTCTTTTTACCGAAGGAATTTTGCAATCGAAAAATCAAATCTCGAACATCAAACATTGCGGCAAATTTCCCAACAATCAAAACACCGTTCGCATTGATTTAACGCCCGAAATTGTAATTGATTTCAAAAAATTAGAGCGCAATTTTTACACGACTTCGAGTTGCGGCGTGTGCGGCAAAAGTTCGATTGAAGCGTTGACGACGGGCGCGAAAAAGATTGAGCAAGTTGATTTGCCACAAGTTTCCGCTGAAACAATTCACGAATTACCAAACAAATTGCGCCAATTGCAAACCGTTTTTGACGAAACCGGCGGACTTCACGCCGCCGCGCTTTTTGATGTGGCGGGAAATTTAATCGAGTTGCGCGAAGATGTCGGACGGCACAATGCGGTTGATAAATTGATTGGCAAACAGTTTTTAGCGGATAAAATTCCGCTTGCCGATAAAATACTTTTTTTAAGCGGACGCGCAAGTTTCGAGTTGATTCAAAAAGCAGTGATGGCACAAATCCCGATAATTTGCGCCGTCGGTGCGCCGTCGAGTTTAGCAGTCGAAGCGGCAAGAAATTTTAATGTAACTTTACTCGGCTTTGTGCGCGATAATCGCTTTAATATTTACACGGGAGAAAGAAGGGTTCAAGGTTTCAGGTTCAAGGCTAAAATCTGAAACCTTGAATCTGAAACCTTGAACCTGAAACCTTGAACTAGCTGTTTATGAAATTACGTCTGCGAGAAAATTCGATTCGATTGCGGCTTTTGCAAAGTGAAGTTATTCAACTGCGTGAAGTCGGCGATGTTTCTGAAACCATCATTTTCGGCATAAATCAGACGGATAATTTAACTTATTCATTGCGAACTTCGTCAGAAACAACCGAAATTTCCGCGCAAATGCTTGACAATCAAATAGAAATTTTTCTGCCACTTTTGACGGCTGAACATTGGGCGGATTCAAACGAAGTCGGACTTTATTGTGAACAGAAAACAGGTGATTTAACAACACTAAAAATTATTGTCGAGAAGGATTTTGTCTGCGTTGACAGACCTTTAGACGCGGATAATGCTGATGCTTTTCCGCATCCGAAGTTGAAGTGTTAAAAAGGAAAATATGAAAAACGAACACGAGAATATTAAAGCAGAACGTCCTGAGAATCTTGGGGATTTAGTTGTTAGTGAAGTTCACGACACAGCCGCCGGAATGCGTGCCGTGCTTGATTCGATGAAGGAAGCATTTACTGATGCCGGCGTTATTAACGGCACGGAACTGTTGGCGCATCTCAATCAAAAAGGCGGAATTGATTGCAATTCGTGCGCGTGGGCTGATCCTGACGATAATCGAACACTTGCCGAATTTTGCGAAAGTGGAGCAAAAGCCATTGCCGACGAAGCGACGACCAAGCGCGTTACGCCCGAATTTTTTGCTAAATATACGGTTGAAGAACTTGCAAAACAATCCGATCAATGGCTGAACGCGCAAGGCAGAATCATGCATCCGATGATTTTGCGCGAAAGTGCTGAAAATTATACGCCGATTTCTTGGGAAGAAGCGTTTGAAGTTTTGGCAGACGAATTAAATGCGCTTGCTTCGCCCGACGAGGCTATTTTTTACACTTCGGGCAGAACTTCCAACGAAACTGCCTTTCTTTATCAGCTGTTTGCGCGGCAATTTGGCACGAATAATCTGCCTGACTGCTCGAATATGTGCCACGAATCAACGAGTTTTGCGCTCTCTGAATCAATCGGTCTCGGCAAAGCGACGATTCGCCTGGAAGATTTGGAAGATACCGATTTGATTATAATTATCGGTCAAAATCCCGGAACTTGTGCGCCGCGAATGATGACTTCACTCGAAAAAGCCAAGCAAAAAGGCGCGAAAATGATTTCGATAAATCCTCTGCCCGAAGCCGGTTTGATGAATTTTGTCCAACCAAATCCGCAACACGCGCAGAACATTTTTACTTTTCCCTTTAAACTTCTAATGGGCGAAGGAACTCGTTTTACCGATTTGTTTCTGCCGGTGCGAATCGGTGGTGATATGGCGATTATCAAAGGAATGATGAAGGTTTTGCTTGAATTAGATAAGCACGACCGCGAATTTATTAGCGAAAAAACATCGGGCTTTGAAGATTTCGTGGCAAATCTCGACACAATTTCGTGGGAAGACATCATCGAACAAAGCGGAATTTCCCGCGAACAAATTACTGAAGCGGCGGAAATGTATGCCAACGCCAATCGCGTCATAACTTGTTGGGCGATGGGCGTAACGCAACACACCGAAGCCGTCGCCACGATTCAGGACATCGTAAATCTGCATCTTTTGCGCGGAAATATCGGACGACAAGGCGCGGGTTTGTGTCCCGTACGCGGACATTCCAACGTGCAGGGCGACAGAACGATGGGCATTTGGGACAAGTTAAAACCCGAATTTCGTGAACGACTCGAAAAAGAATTCAACTTTTCCGCGCCGAAAGAAAATGGTTTCGATGTCGTCAAATCAATCGAAGCAATGCACACGGGACGCGCCAAAGTCTTCTTCGCAATGGGCGGAAATTTTCAATTGGCAACGCCTGACACCGATTACACTTCCGACGCATTAAGCAAATGTAATCTGACGGCGCAAGTTATCACAAAATTAAATCGCACGGCTTTGGTTACAGGCAAACAATCGTTAATTTTGCCCTGTTTAGGACGCACGGAAAAAGATGTTCAAAACGGCATTGAACAATACCAATCAACCGAAAGCACAATGCTCAATGTGCAAGTTACGCACGGCATTTTAGAACCTGCATCCGAACATCTCAGAAGCGAACCGTGGATTGTCGGCAAACTCGCGCAGGCGGTTTTGCGAGATAGAACGACGGTTGATTGGGAAGCGATGATAAACAATTATGATGTGATTCGTGATTCGATTTCGCGGGTTATCAAAGGTTGTGAAAATTACAACGAAAACGTCAAACGCGACGGCGGTTTTTATATGCCGAATCCGCCGCGCGACGGTGTTTTTCCAACCGATTCGGGCAAAGCGTTGTTTAAATCAAGCGAATTAACAAAGATTGAATTAAAAAACGACGAACTTTTGATGACGACGATTCGCGCTCACGACCAATTTAACACGGCAATTTATGAACTAAACGATCGTTATCGTGGCATTTCGGGTTCGCGCCGTGTGATTTTGATGAATGAAACCGACATTATAGAAAGAGGTTTGAAACAAGGCGAAGTCGTGGACATCACGAGTTATTTCGATGGTGAGAAGCGATTTGCAAACAGTTTTATCGTCGTGCCGTATCCGATTCCGCGCCAATGCGCCGCGACGTATTATCCTGAAACAAATGTGCTTGTGCCGTTAAAAAGCACGGCGAAAAAGAGTAATTGTCCAACCTCCAAATCAGTTATAATCACCGTCGCGCCGCATTTGCATAACGGCGAGAGAATATTTTCGGGCGAATTTAAACGATAAATGCAACACAGAAACTTTACAGGCTTTGTTCTCGCGGGCGGCAAATCTTCGCGGATGGGCGAAGACAAGGCTTGGCTGGAAATCAATGGCAAGACGTTTCTCGAAAACGCTGTTGATGTGCTTCGACCTGCTTGTTCATCAATAAAAATTGTTCTCAATCAATCGCAACATCATTTCACCGAAAAAATTCCCGACGATATTCCACACATCTTCGATCATTTTGAAAATCGCGGCGCACTCGGAGGAATTCACGCGGCTTTGACGGATTGTAAAACTAAATTGGCGATAATTTTGGCGGTTGATTTGCCTTTTGTTTCGCGGCAGGCGATTGAGAAATTGGGCGAAGTTGCTTTGAGTTCAAAAGATTTTGCGGCAATCGTGCCGCGTCAAAATGATGGCAGGTTACAACCGCTTTGCGCGGTTTATCGTGTGCAAAAATGCTTGCCGCAACTCGAAGATTTATTAAATAAACCAACTTCGCCGTCGGTCAGGAATTTTTTGGAGTTGATACCGACAAATTATCTTGAAACGGGCGCAGTAAGCGATGAAAACCTGTTCTTTAATGTCAATCAGCCGTCCGATTACGCTTTAATAAACAAAAAATGAACAACAAATCTTTGACTCGTTCCAACTTTTCAAAAGGATAATTTTTAGCAACAGCTAAACTTTTCGCACTTTTTTCGCTATCTGCTCATAGTTTTCAATTTTTCATACCAACTTGTCATTCCTTCGCCGGTAGTTGCCGAAACTTGCAGAATTTCGATGCGCGGATTGACTTGTTTGGCGTATTCGATACATTTTTTCGACATCAAACTTCAGATATGGCAACAAGTCAATCTTATTTAAAATCATCAATTCGGAAGCGCGAAACATGTGTGGATATTTGAGTGGTTTGTCTTTGCCTTCGGTTACCGAAAGAATGGCAAACTTGGCGCATTCGCCCAAATCAAACATCGCCCGACGCACGTCACCGACATCAACCGTCGCCAATTTTGGAATTTTTTCATCCAATGAAATAATCCTTCCCGGAATTCCTAAACACATAAATTTATCACCTCAATTTTTAATTGTGAACGATGAAAAACATTCTCAAATTCATTATTCATCATTCATCATTACTCTTGCTGATGCGATTACTGCTTGTCCCAATGCCAAACCGCCGTCGTTGGTCGGAAATTGGCGATGCGTCAAAACCGTAAATTCTTTTTCACTCAAACGTCTCAAAACTTCTTCAAATAAAACCTTGTTCTGCCAAACGCCGCCCGACAGCGCGACGGTTTTTACTTCCGTTTCGCCGCATTCATATTTGCTTAATTTCTCAATCATCTGCACGATAACTTTCGCCAAACCTTTGTGAAATCGGGCTGACATAATCGGCGCAGGCGTGGCTAAAATCAAATCACCCAACAACGCTTGCCACATCGCCAACGGTTCAATATATGGCAAATTTGAAACGGGAAGACGCGGAATCGAAAACGGATATGCCAGCAATTCATCTTCTTCCCGCAGCGTTTTTTCGTCAACCATTTGCTCCAATTCAACCGCGCCTTGACCTTCGTAATACGCTTTTTCGCGGCAAACTCCAATCGCCGCCGCAACTGCATCAAAAAGCCTTCCGCACGAACTCGCCAACGGTGAATTAACATTGCGTTTTATCATTCCGTTCAACAATTCACGCGGCTTTTTGTCTAAAAACTCAAACAATTCCAAATCTGCATAATTCATCGCAAATTTTGCCCAACCCATTTCCGACAAAAGATGCGCGTAAGTGTTGCGCCAAGGTTCTTTCATCGCTTGTTCGCCGCCAATCATCGCCACAGGTTTAAAGGCTGCCAGACGTTTGTATTTCGCATAATCGGCAAGCAAAAATTCGCCGCCCCAAAACGTCCCGTCATCACCAAAACCGAGTCCGTCAAGCGCAACGCCGATGACAGGTTTGGCATCAATCGCCACATTGTTTTCCGCCAAACAAGCCGCAAGATGCGCGTGATGATGTTGCGTTTCAATCAACGGTAATTTTGCAATTTCCGCCTGTTCACGCGCCAATTTGCTCGAAAGATATTCAGGATGCAGGTCGCAAACTAAAACCTGTGGTGCGTGTTGATAAAGTGTTTCGTAAAGTTTCAAATTATGCCGATAATCGTGAAATGTCGCCGCGTCTTCGAGGTCGCCGATGTGTTGCGAAACAATCGCTTTGCCGTCGCGCAAAAGACAAAAAGTATTTTTCAATTCACCACCAAAAGCCAAAATCGGCGGCGCATTTTCAAAGCCTTTCGGTAACACCAAACTTGCGGGTGCAAAGCCTCGCGCACGGCGAAAAATTCGCGGCTCATCCGCCATAATTTTGACTACTGAATCGTCAATTCGTTGAGCAATCGGGCGATTGTGCATCACAAAATATTCAGCGATTTGTCCGAGTTTTTCGACGGCTTTTGCGTTATCAATTTCTTGCGGTTCGTCCGAAAGATTTCCCGAAGTCAAAACCATCGGGCGCGTCATTCGCCGCACTATCAAAAGATGAAGCGGCGTATTTGGCAACATCACGCCGAGAGTTTTCATATTCGGAGCAACACTTTCAGCAATTAGACTTTGGACTTTGGACTTTGGACTTTGGACTTGTTTTAGAATAACAATCGGCGCGGGTGGACTTCGTAGAATTTCGGCTTCTTCATCGCTGATTTCGCAATATTCA
>JANOXW010000556.1:0-2246 GCA_031418635.1 Acidobacteriota bacterium | reverse complement strand
TGCCATTTCGACCACAATAAATTCAAATCAAAAGCATCTTTTTGCTTTCCGTTTATTTTATTCGTTTTTTTTTTGAATTTAGATGCAAAGACAGAAGTCCGCACGTTAGCAAGGGTGTCATTTCGCACATTTTGCGCCCTTACTAACGTGTGGACTTCTGCCTTGAAACGAGAAACAGCGTAAAAAGCGTGAGTGTAATAACTGCTGAAATAAGACAAAATTGGCAAAAAGCCTCGATGACAAAGCCTTGCAGATATATCAGCCAAGTCGTGAAAATCGTCATCAAAACAACCTGAACGCCAAAAAGTTTCCACATTAAACGATTACCGAAAGCTGTTAAAATCGCCAAGGAAAACGCGGAAAAATAAGCAATTGCGCCAAAAATCGCTAATGGAACACCGTATATTTCAGCATATTGGCTGGACAAAACCTGTTCGCAGCCTTCAACAATACTGCACGGAACTTTTGTTCCCGTGTAATGATGAATCGTCAAATAAATTGCGTCCGCCAAACCGCACAAAGCAACAACTGCCGCCAATAACGGAAGTTTGGCGACTTTGTTGGTTGTTTCTAGTGATTCGTTCATTTATTTTCCGCAGAATTATCGGCTGTATTAGTCGGTTGATTGGATTGCGTTGGACTGCTTGCTTTTTGTAGTTCGGCATCAATAATTTGGCGCATTGGTTCAACATCAGACTGCTCGAAAGCAATGCGTTTACCGTTAATATAAATAGTTGGCGTTCCATTGATACCAAGCGCACGTCCACGCGCGGTGTCGGCATCAACCCGCGATTTAGCGGCGATTCCCAACATATCGGTTTGAAATTTTACCACATTCAGACCGATTTTCTGTGCGTATTCATCAAACACTTTGCGGGAATCGGGCGCATTTACCCACGCTAACTGATTGCCAAAAAGCTGGTCTTGCATCGCCCAGTATTTGCCTTGCAAACCGGCGGCTTCCGCTGCAACTGCCGCATCGTAGGCTTTCGGATGAACTTGATTAAGCGGAAAATTGCGGAAAATAAATTTTATTCGATTGCCGTAAAGCGAATTTATTTCCTTCATTTTCGGATATTGCAAACCGCACGTCGGGCATTGAAAATCGGCAAATTCTTCAACCGTTACGGTTGCCGTCGGCGAACCAAGCACATTTGCCGGTTGCGCCCCCGGCGGTGCGGACGCATAAAGTTGCAAAGCCGCTGCGTCGTCCTGTTTCTTGTTCGCATTCGTGTTTGTCTTCGGTTTACTTACCTGCGATTTGGAATTTTGATAAAACCAAAATCCACCCGCCAATGCCGCCAACAAAACCAAGCCGATAATGGCAAATGGAAGACTGCTGTTATTATTATTTCCGTTGTTCATATTTCTATTTCTAATTCGTTAATGGTAATGTTGAATTGCTCATCAACATTCACCATTTACCATTAACCATTAATTCTAACCCGTTTTTTTCCTGTTCGGCGTTCTTCTAAAATTTCGATTGTTTCTTTAACTTTATTATAAATTCCGTCCGCGTCCAAGCCGTATTTGGCAAGCAAAAGTTTCGGATCGCCGTGCGTAATAATTCGGTCGGGAACGCCTAACCGCACGATTTTGACTTTATCCAGCAGTCCGTTTTCTTCCAACAATTCCATCACGGCAGAACCGAAACCGCCGGCGAGATACGCTTCTTCAACCGTCAAAATTATGCGTTTTGTTTGCGCTAAGGCAATTATCAACTCTGCGTCAAGCGGTTTGACGAAACGAGCATTAACAACCGTTGTTTCGATTCCGTCTTTTTCTAAATTGTCGGCGGCTTCCATTGACGGATAAACCATCGAACCATAAGCCAAAATTGCGACTTCGCCCGCCGCATCTCGCAGAAGTTCAGATTTGCCGATTTCTAAAACTTGTGGTGCTTCGGAAATGTCCACGCCGTAGCCATTACCGCGCGGATAACGAATCGCCGCCGGTGCATTATGTTCGATTGCTGTTAGAAGCATATCGCGCAACTCAGCTTCGTCTTTCGGCGACATCAAAATTATGTTCGGATAACCGCGCAAATAGGCAATGTCAAGCAAACCGTGATGCGTCGGACCGTCTGCGCCCACGATACCGGCGCGATCCATCGCAAATGTAACATTCAGATTTTGCAGACAAACATCGTGA
Organism: Acidobacteriota bacterium; assembly: GCA_031418635.1. GTDB lineage: Bacteria > Acidobacteriota > Blastocatellia > Pyrinomonadales > Pyrinomonadaceae. Next base: position 95 of record JANOXW010000556.1, on the reverse strand, counting down.
ATGATTTGGTCAAAAGCGCGTTGCAAAAACGTCGAATAGATCGCGGCAACGGGTTTCAAACCTTCACACGCCATTCCCGCGCAAAACGTAATCGC
>JANOXW010000555.1:0-1749 GCA_031418635.1 Acidobacteriota bacterium | reverse complement strand
ACCGACGACCAGCGAAGAACAATTCAAATATCAAAGCGGTTTCGGCAATGAATTTGCGACTGAAGCGATTGCGGGTGCGTTGCCGATTGGACGAAATTCGCCGCAGATTGCACCGCTCGGACTTTATGCGGAACAGTTTTCGGGGACGGCTTTTACTGCGCCGAGAGTTTTTAATAAACGAACTTGGACGTATCGAATTCGTCCGTCGGTTACGCATAAACCGTTTGCGCGGATTGAGAATAATTTGCTTGTTTCAAAGTTTGACGCGCTCGAAACTACGCCGAATCAGTTGCGCTGGAATCCGCTACCTTTGCCCGAAACGGAAACTGACTTTATTGACGGTTTGACGACCGTGGCGGGAAACGGTGATTTGTTCGCGCAGAGCGGAATGGCGATTCATATTTTTGCTTGCAACAAAGATATGACCGACAGATTTTTCTACAATGCGGACGGCGAAATGCTCGTTGTGGCGGAGAAAAATCGTGTGAGATTTTTGACCGAACTTGGAATCATCGAAATCAATTCGGGAGAGATTTGTGTTATTCCGCGAGGTTTGAAGTTCTGCGTCGAATTGCCGGATGGCGAAGCGCGTGGTTATATTTGCGAGAATTACGGAGCGCAGTTTCGTCTGCCCGATTTAGGTCCGATTGGCGCGAATGGTTTAGCGAATGCAAGAGATTTTGAAACGCCCGTTGCTTGGTTTGAAGACAAAGAAGGCGAGTTTGAATTGGTTGCAAAATTCGGCGGAAATCTTTGGAGTTGTAAGATTGACCATTCGCCGCTTGATGTTGTTGCGTGGCACGGAAATTACGCGCCTTATCGTTACGATTTAAGCAGATTTAATACGATTGGAAGCATTTCATTTGACCATCCTGACCCAAGTATTTTCACGGTTTTGACTTCGCCTTCAAGCGAAATCGGCACGGCAAATTGCGATTTTGTGATTTTTCCTGACCGTTGGTTGGTTGCCGAAAATACATTTCGTCCGCCGTGGTATCACCGCAATATTATGTCGGAATATATGGGTTTGGTGTTCGGGCAATACGACGCGAAAGAAGAAGGTTTTGTCGCGGGCGGTGGTTCGCTTCACAATCAAATGTCGGCGCACGGACCTGATTTAGAGGCATTTGAAAAAGCCTCGAATGCCGAACTCAAACCGCAAAAATTGACCGACACTTTAGCGTTTATGTTCGAGTCGCGCTACATCATTCGCCCGACGCGCTTTGCGATGGAAACTTCGGAATTACAGCACGAATATTTCGAGGTTTGGCAAAAACTGAAAAAGAATTTTAAGATGTAGCTATGCAAGCCTTAAAAAATCAAATTTACACGCTTGAAGAATATCTCGAACTCGACCACGAAAGCGAGGAAAGGATTGAGTTTTGGGACGGATATATTTTCACGCTTGCCGGCGCAAGTAATAATCACGACCAAATTCAAGGAAACAGTTATTTTGCTTTGCGCTCAAAACTTCAAGGAAAATCTTGTCGAGTTTTTCTTTCGGAAATGCGCGTCAAAGTTCCTGAATACCTACCTTATCGTTATCCCGATTTGTCGGCGTTGTGCGGTGAATCAAAGTTTGAAAAACTCGGCAAACAAGAATTGCTTGTAAATCCCTCGCTAATCGTCGAGATTTTATCTGATTCGACTGCCGACTTTGACCGTGGCTATAAATTTACTTATTACAAATCTATCAAGAGTTTTACCGAGTATATTTTGATTGCCCAAGACCGTCCGCACGTGACGCAA
>JANOXW010000554.1:0-8000 GCA_031418635.1 Acidobacteriota bacterium | reverse complement strand
GTAAAAAAGCGGCGGCTTTAATTGATTGCATTTGGTTTACCGCTGACTTCAAATTTATTCCTGCAGTTATTGAAGTTGAACACAGCACCGGAGTTACGTCAGGATTTACCAGAATGTTGAAATTACGCGAAACAGTTCCTTCAATCAATACAAATTTCACAGTTGTTGCGCCGGACAGTTTAAGAAATAAAGTCGTTAGAGAAGCCAACAATTTAGTTTATAAACAAATGAAAGGACGCTTTATGCCGTATTCAACAGTTTGGGAGTTATACGGCTTAATCAAAAAATATCCACTCGATGACGTTATCAAGCGTAACTTTATCGAGCCTTTTATGGAAAAAGTCGCGGAGGCAAAAAGTGAATAACATCCTTCAATTTGTAGATAAAGTTCATCATTCTGACTCGTTGACTTTGCTCAAAAAGTTGCCGGATGAATGTATAAACTCAATTATTACATCTCCGCCTTACTTTGGACATCGTGATTACGGTGATGACGCGCAAATTGGATTAGAAGAAACAATGCAGGAATATATTGATTCTTTGACTTCAATCTTTCGGGAAGCACAGCGTGTCTTAAAAAATGACGGAACTTTTTGGCTTAACATCGGAGATACTTATGTTGGGGCAACCAGTCAACATAAAGGCGGCGGCTCACAGGGCAAAAATTCACGTTACAGCCGAAAACACATGAACGGTATTCCGACAAATGGAAGAATGAAGCGAAACAAGGCTTTTTATGCAATGGGATTGCCGATGAAAAGTTTGGTTGGTATTCCTTGGCGTGTGGCTTTTGCTCTGCAAAATGACGGTTGGATTTTGCGTAGCGATATAATTTGGCATCGTCCGTCTTCGAGTGAAAGTGTCAAAGACCGTCCGACTCACGCACACGAATATATTTTTATGTTCTCAAAGAAAAAGTATTATTATTATGACCGTTCAAATATGCTTAATGAAAACGATTCAAATAAACAATCAGTTTGGCGTGTTACAGGCAGTCCTTTCACCGGCGCACATTGTGCGGTGTTTCCACCTGAACTTATTGAGCCAATTGTCTTAACTTCTGCGCCTAAAAATGGAATTATTTTAGATCCGTTTGGCGGTTCTGGCACTATTGGTTTGGTTTCCCGGCAACATGATCGTCATTATTTGCTTTGCGATGTTAGTGAGGAAAATGTGGAACTTGCACGAAAGCGAATTTCCGAAGGAATCACTAACAAAGATAAGGAAAGATTGAAAGATATACAAGGCAACCAATTAAAATTACCAACAATGTTTGAAGAGAAAAAAACAAAGAGTGTTTCTCTTACAGCAAGTTAAATCTAAAAACAATTCCTTCTTCAAAACATTAAAAAATCTCAAAATATTGTATGGCAAAAAAGAAAAGTAAATTTTTAATCGGCAAACGGATTGACCCGACACCGATTGATAAAAACACGACGCTAGCAGATTTGGTGGACGAATCTTTTATGGCGTATAACGCGGCGCGGATTCGTGAAGCGTGTCGGCTTTTTACTAACAAAATGTTGGAAGATGATACGACCGTCGGCGTAACTTTGACGGGCGCGTTGACTCCGGCGGGTTTGGGGATTTCGGCGATTATTCCGCTTATCAAAGCTGGATTTATTGACTGGATAATTTCGACAGGCGCGAATCTTTATCACGATACGCATTTCGGCATCGGCTTGTCGCTGCATCAAGGCGACGCGAAAATGGACGATAGGATTTTGCGCGAGGAAGAAGTCGTGCGGATTTACGACATCTTTTTCGATTATTCGGTGCTGCTCGACACTGACGAATTTTTCCGCCGTGTTATCGAAGGCGAAGAATTTCAACGCACCATGTCGTCCGCCGAATTTCATTATCTATGCGGAAAATATGTGCGTGAACGCGAAAATAAACTCGGCATCAAAGACAAATCGCTGCTCGCCGTCGCCTATGAATACGGAGTTCCGATTTACACTTCGTCGCCCGGCGATTCGTCAATCGGAATGAACATCGCCGCCAAAGAATTGCAGGGAAGCAAATTGATCTTGAATCCGAATCTCGATGTCAACGAAACCGCTTCAATCGTTCTCGCGGCAAAACGCGGTTTGATTCACACGGGCAAAAAATCTAAAAAGCCGGGCAAATCAGCGATTTTTATCTTAGGCGGCGGCAGTCCGAAAAACTTTGCACTGCAAACCGAACCGCAAATCCAAGAAGTTCTCGGCATTGACGAAAAAGGACACGATTACTTTTTGCAAATTACCGATGCTCGTTCCGACACGGGTGGGTTAAGTGGGGCGACTCCCGGCGAGGCAGTAAGTTGGGGGAAAATTGATCCTGACCAATTGCCTGACGCGGTTGTCGCCTACATTGACTCAACCGTTGCGTTGCCAATTATCACCGCGTATTCATTGGCAAGACACGCACCGCGTGAGCCGAAAAGACTGTATGACCGACGCGAGGAATTTATGAAACTTCTGCAAGACGAATACAAAAAATCAACGCGCCGATAAATATAAAAGCCTTGTTCAAGTTTGAACAAGGCTTTTATATTTGTCTAAAAATTAAACGATATTCGCAGAAAACTTAGCTGAATTATCTTCCCGATGCCAACTGCAAACGGGCTTGGGCTTTTTCCAGACGCTCTTTTTCGGTCTCAAATTCTGCTTCCGAACCTTTCCACGCATTCAATTCTTTTTCGGCAGCATCGCGTTCCGTTTTGGCGGCTTCAACATCAATTTCACTTGCTTTTTCGGCAATGTCAGCCAAAATCGAAATGTTGTCCGCGCTGACTTCGATAAAGCCGCCGGCAATGACCATTTTTTCCGTCGCGCCGGCTTTCGTATAAGACAAAACGCCGGGCTTGAGCGAAGAAATCAGCGGCGCGTGATTAGCCAAAATACCGACTTCACCGCTTGCCGTCGGAATAGTTACCGCGTCAACCGTTTCGCTTAAAACTTTTTTCTCAGGTGTTACAATTTCTAAATTCAACATAGATTCAATTACGAATTACGAATTACGAATTACGAATTAGAGAATAATTTATCTCGTAATTCGTAATTTGAAATTCGTAATTGTCAAGCGGAAGCTGCCATTTTCTGTGCTTTCTCGCGGGCTTGTTCGATAGTTCCGACCATGTAAAAAGATTGTTCGGGCATATCGTCGCATTTTCCGTCGAGGATTTCGCGGAAACCTTTGATCGTGTCCTCGATTTTGACGTATTCGCCTTTTAAGCCTGTGAATTGTTCGCCGACGAAGAACGGTTGCGAGAAAAAGCGTTGAATTTTACGCGCCCGCGCTACTGTTTGTTTGTCGTCTTCGCTCAATTCATCGAGTCCGAGAATCGCAATAATATCCTGCAAATCTTTGTAGCGTTGCAAAATCTTTTTAACTTCCTGCGCCGTGTTGTAATGTTCATCGCCGACGATTTGCGGGTCAAGAATCCGCGAGTTTGACGCAAGCGGATCAACTGCCGGATAAATTCCGAGTTCGACGATTTGACGCGAAAGCGCGGTAACTGCGTCTAAGTGAGCAAACGTCGTTGCCGGTGCCGGATCGGTGTAATCGTCTGCCGGCACATAAACGGCTTGAATCGAAGTAATTGCGCCCGTTTTGGTTGACGTGATGCGTTCCTGCATTTCGCCCATTTCAGAGGCGAGTGTCGGCTGATAACCAACCGCTGATGGCATTCGACCTAACAAAGCCGAAACTTCCGAACCGGCTTGCGTAAAGCGGAAAATATTATCAACAAAGAACAGCACGTCGTTGCCTTGGTCGCGGAAATATTCGGCAACCGTCAAACCCGACAGCGCAACTCTCAAACGCGCTCCCGGAGGTTCGGTCATCTGTCCATAGACAAGCGATACTTTTGAGCCTTTGATTTCGTTTTTATCAACTTTCGTCAAATCAAATGAGCCGGTTTCTTTCATATTGTCATTGAAAGCCTTGCCGTATTTGATAACTTCGGATTCGACCATTTCGCGCAACAAATCGTTGCCTTCGCGGGTGCGTTCACCAACTCCGGCAAACACCGAAAAGCCGTCGCTGCCGATGGCGACGTTGTTAATCAGTTCCATAATCAGAACCGTTTTGCCAACGCCCGCGCCGCCGAACAGACCGATTTTTCCGCCACGCAAAAACGGCTGAATCAGGTCAATAACCTTGATTCCGGTTTCAAACATTTCGAGCGATGTTGCTTGTTCATCAAACGTCGGTGCGTGGCGGTGAATCGAAGCTCTCGTTTCCGAATTAACCGGACCGAGTTCGTCAACCGGATCGCCGATAACATTCATCACGCGCCCAAGTGTCGCTTCGCCCACCGGAACAGTAATCGAACTGCCCGTGTCAATAACCTTCATTCCGCGCACCATTCCGTCCGTCGGCAACATCGAAACGGCGCGAACTCGACCTTCACCCAAATGTTGCTGGACTTCCGCGATCACGTCAACCGCCGTTTCAACATCAAAACCTTCGCTCGTGATGCGTAATGCCTGATAAATTGGTGGTAAATAATTGTCTGAAAATTCTACGTCAACAACCGGACCGATAATCTGCACGATTTTCCCGATTTGTCCGCTTCCTTCATTTGCCATTTATAATATTTGCTCCTAATAGATTGTTAAAAAGGTATGATAACAAAGGAAAAAGATTATCATATCCAATCAAAGATTGGCAAAGACGGCTTGTGAATTTTGTTTCAAAATTTGGTAGTGTCGTAAAATCTACGCTGTGTTTTACTGGCTTTTAATTTCGCGGAAAAAGAATGTCAAAAAGGGACGTTTTCGAGAATTTTATAAGTTGATTATACTGCGTTATTTAATTAAAGATTTATACGCCTTTTCAATTTCCTTCCATTGGCTAAAGGCTAATCTCATACGAATAAAAATAAAAATAAGGATTATTGCTGTATACAAGCCAAGATTATTAACAATAGAACTTTCACGAAAATAATCTCTAATTAAAAAGAATGTAAAAATAACCAATACAAGTCCTGTGAAGTTTCGAGTAAAAACATCATCAATAATATAGCGGATTTTACCTTGCTTTCCTTCTTCTGCCAACAATTTTATTTCGCCCTGTTCCATTTGAGGAAAAGGAGCTAACCAAAATTCAGTTCCACTTACTAAACCAACAAGAAGAATCGCTCCTAAAATCGCCCTTTGTATAAACACGCTTTCAATCATTTGAAGGTGATTACTAACCACTACAATAGTAAGACCAGTTGCTATAGCTATCGAATAGCCGAGTATTGATTTTGCATTAGAGATACTTCTCTTATTTTTAGATGACATAAACAATCTAATATAAAACGATTCAAATCAGTCGATTTTTACTTTTCACTATACAGTCTAAAAAGGGGTCGTTTTTGATACTAATAAAAGTATAGCATCACAAGATTAGGACACCACCCAAAATTTTCCTGTGTTTGTAATTCTCACACTTTATAAGATAATAATGTTTCCGAAAAAACTGTGATTTTTATGAAACTAACCGACGTTCAAAATTAGAAAAAACAAAGGACGACGGACAAACCAAATGAACAAAATTAAAATTCTGCCGGACAATTTAGCCAATCAAATCGCGGCGGGCGAAGTTGTCGAGCGTCCCGCGTCGGTCGTTAAAGAATTGGTAGAAAATGCGATTGACGCAGGCGCAAAGCGTGTTCAGGTTGACATCGAACTCGGCGGCAGACGCTTGATGCGCGTTGTTGATGATGGCGAAGGAATGATGCGCGACGACGCGGTTTTAGCGTTTGAACGCCACGCGACATCAAAAATTAAAACGCTTGAAGATTTAGGAAAAATCGGAACGCTCGGTTTTCGCGGCGAAGCGTTAGCTTCGATTGCGTCGGTTGCTAAAGTCGAACTCATTACCAAAACAGACGAAGACGCGGCGGCAACGCGGGTTTTTATCGAAGGCGGAAAATTGCGTGATGTCAAAGATATGGCGCGTTCGACGGGAACGACTTTAAGCGTCCGCGATTTGTTTTTTAACACACCGGCGCGACGCAAATTTATGCGTAGCGAAGCGACGGAAAATTATCACATCATCAATATCGTTACACATTACGCGCTCGCGCACCCTGAAATTGCTTTTACTTTAACCAACAATGGACGCGAAAATTTACGTCTTGCGCCCGCCAAAGATTTGCGCGAAAGGTCTTATCAGATTTTCGGTGCAGGTTTGATCGAAAGCCTTTTGCCCGTCAACGGCGGACGCGAATTTATCGCCAAAATAACCGGCTTCGTGTCCGCGCCGCGTGAACGACGCACCACCCGCGAAGCCCAATTCTTTTTTATCAACGGGCGATTTGTCCGCGATAAAATTATCGCCGGCGGACTTCTCGAAGGTTTTCGCGCCGTCTTGCCGCACGGCGTTTATCCGGTGGCTTTTCTTTTTCTCGAAATCCCGCTTGAAGAAATTGATGTCAACGTCCATCCGTCAAAAACCGAAGTCCGTTTTCGCCGCGTCCAAGCCGTCAAAGATGTCATCGCCGAAGCGATTCGCGGCGCATTGACAAGCGCAGGAATTGTTGCAAGTCGAGAGTCAGAACCGTCTGCGGTAGTGGACGGTTTGCCTTCGCCTAAAGACCTAAATATTGAACAATCACGCATCGAATTTCAAATTTCAGATGACAAATCAAACAATGTTTCTTTTAATGAAAATGTTGAGAGAATTGATAAAGCCGAAGCCGGCGAAAAAGTTGCGGAAACAGATTTAACGATTGGCGATGTCCCTGAAGTGGAGATTTTCTCCAACGATTTTGAACAAGCCGCGCAAGAAAAGAGTCGAGAGTCGAGAGTCAAGAGTCGAGAGTCGGAAAATGAAAACCCATTCACCGAACAAACAAAGGACAAAGGACAAAGGACAAAGGACGAACTTCCACCCGTTAATTCCGCCGAAAAAGTTGTCAAAGAAATTGATGTCGAAAATCTTTCCACCGCAAAAATTCGCCCGATTGCTCAACTTCACAACAGTTACATCATCGCGGTTGACGACGAGGGAATGCTTCTGATTGACCAGCACGTTGCTCACGAACGGATTTTATTTGATAAATTCCGCAAAAAAGAAAATGAGCGAAAGATTGAATCGCAAAATCTGCTGCTGCCCGAAACTTTCGATTTAACGCCCGCGCAAGCCGTCGCGTTTGATTTGGTAGCGGACGAACTCGAAAATGTCGGCTTTGCGCTGATGCGGCTGTCGGGTAGAACCATCGCCGTCAAAGCCGTGCCGACTGATTTGCCGCCGTCGGAAGTGCGAAATTTGTTGGCTGAAATTTTGGATTCTTTGGATAGCGTGAAACGCGGCAATGCGCGTGAAACCTTGCGCGACGACATTGCCGCATCTCTCGCCTGCAAAGCCGCCGTCAAAGTCAATATGAAACTGACACCCGAAAAAATGCAATGGCTGGTTGATAAATTACTGCTCACCTCATCGCCGACGACTTGCCCGCACGGTCGTCCAGTGATTTTACGTCTGACGATGAAAGACATTGAGCGCGGTTTTCATCGCACCTGAAAAGCCATTTTTAGTTGGTGAAAATAATAAAATCAATCAGGTTGTTTCCTGAAGGCTTGCAGAAATGAAAATGATTTTGTAGTATTTTTGCTTGTGGTGATTTTAACAAATCGCCCAAGCCGGTGTAGCTCAGTTGGTAGAGCGTCTGATTTGTAATCAGGATGTCGGCGGTTCAAATCCGTTCACCGGCTCCAATTTAACTTTAATAAAATAAAAGGTTTGTGAGAATTTACTATATTTCTTGCAAGCCTTTTTTGCTGAAAGTTTCCTCTAAAGTTTCCTCTAACGATTTTTTTTTCTCTAAATTCTTCAAAGTTCTTTTGATTAAATTGAAAGGCTTGTCAAAGTATTTGTTTTGACAAGCCTTTGCTTTTATTTGGCAAGTTTCAGACTTTGCCGATAAATGTTTGCGGTTGCTCCGGCGACGATGTGATAACAGACCAAACCGCGCTCCGATGCTTTACATTCGCATTGTCCGAACTTTTCGCCGTTCTGCA
>JANOXW010000553.1:0-7831 GCA_031418635.1 Acidobacteriota bacterium | reverse complement strand
ATTAAACCGCAAACCCGCCGTTATTCACAAGCCAAACCGCCGAATGTCGTTGATTTTTAGTTTAATGCGGATTATATTATTCGCATCTAAAAACTACTTGTCAGCGAATAAATAAGCAGAGAGGAAAGAGAAAATGACTTTTGAAACAAACAAAGATGTGCTTGATTGGTATGAAAAACAGCCGCGAACTTTGACCACAGAATTTATCAATAATATCGCGTGGAAAGATATAAAAAATTATCCACTTGATAAAAAATTCGTACCGGTTCTTTTGTATATGCGCGATGTCGAAACGCTGACCGATATGTATTACAACGAACTGCGCCGCACACCAACCGGCAAAGACCCGATTATCAGCAAATTTATGGAGCGTTGGAGTGTCGAAGAACAGACGCACGGCGAACTCTTAAATCGTTTTTTGAACGAAGCCGGCATTCCAACCGATGACAAATGGCAAAGTCAAGTTAAAAACTCGGTGTCCAAATTTTACAAAGCACACGCTTATTTAACAACGACTTTGACCAATCTCGTCGGCAAAAAATTTACGGCGACACACATGGCTTTTGGTGCAATTCACGAATTGTCCACAACACAAGGTTATCGGCGTTTGATAAAACTCGCAAACCATCCGATTTTGAGCGAAATTTTGCGCGGCATTATCCGCGAAGAATCAGCGCACACACATTTTTATTGGAGTGTGGCACGGCTTGAACTGAGAAACTCCGCCTTCACTCAAAAACTCGCCCGATTTATCGTCAAAAACTTTTGGGCTCCAGTCGGACAAGGTGCAAAACCTGTCGCTCAAACAAACTACACAATCGCTACCTTATTCGGTGGCACGGAAGGTCTCGATTGGGTGGAAAAAACCGTTTCAAACAGAATCCAACAACTGCCGGGCTTTGATGGTTTAACGCAAATCAGCGAGAAGGTTAAGCAAATTTACTTGATGGAAAAATCTGTTATTTAATTTCAAAAAGATTCAGATTTTTCGATTGAGTTTCTTCAAGTTTATCCAAAAACTCGCGGCGGTTAATTTCCTTCGCGCCCAAAACTTCAAAATGCGGAGTCATAACTTGCGTATCGAGCCACGTTGCACCGCGCTTCTTGAGATGTTCAATCAAAAAAAGAAGCGCGAACTTTGAAGCGTTCGAGCGTTTAAAGAACATACTTTCGCCACAAAAAACGCCGCCTGCGTCAACGCCGTAAAGTCCACCGACAATATTTCCGAAAGAATCCCAAACTTCGACGCTGTGTGCTTCGCCTGCGTGGTGAAATTTTGTGTAGGCTTCGACAAAGTTTTTCGTTATCCAAGTTCCGCTTTCGTGTGTGCGTTTTGCTTTCGCGCAATTTTCGACGACGGCGCGAAAATCTTTGTCAATCGTAAATGTAAAATCAGTTTTTCGATATTCTTTTCGCAACGTGCGCGGAATGTGGAGTTCGGAAAATTCGAGAATTGCACGTCTGGCGGGACAAAACCAAGGTAGCGGCAAACCGTCAATGTGCCACGGGAAAATGCCGTTTCGGTAAGCCTTGCTTAAATTTTCAACCGTCATATCGCCACCGAATTCGATAATGTCGCGGGCATTATAATAAAAATCGCCGAACAAAACCCATTCGTTAAATTGGTGAGTGCGCGGATTTGGAAAATTTATCGAAAACATATTTTAAGGGCGGAAACCCGCGCTTGGAGCAAGGGTGCAAAGCGGGTGTAACTGCGCCTTTGCTCTAAGCACAGGCTTCTGTTTTTTGCGTCTTTTAATTTTAAAACTTATAATCACAGCCAACTATTTAATGATTATAAATCATCTTTACAGTTGTAGCATTTTGCTGAAAATAAATTCAATAGAGGTTTTTCCAAATGAAAAGAAAATTTTTTGCGTTGTTAGTCGGTTGCACGTTTGTTTTGAACGGCATCGGCACGGTTTGTGCCGATGCTGAATCAAAGAAAAGTAAAGGTCAGACAAATCAACTTGCCACGCTTTTGCCAGCATCCGAAGGTGCGTTGACGCTGAATGTGCAGAGATTTTTAAATGAAGCATTGCCGCAAGTTTTGGCTGGTAATCAACCGATGCTTAACGACATTTTGGGCAAGATTGACGAAATAAAAAATAATGTCGGCATTGATTTAAGACAATTTGAACAAGTCGCTGTCGGTGTTCAAAGCAAACAAATTTCACCGACGGAAATTGATTTTGATCCGATTGTGTTAGCGCGTGGAACTTTTAACGCTGGCGCATTGGTAGCAATTGCCAAAGTTGCTTCTAAGGGAAAATACCGCGAAGAAAAAATCGGCGACAAAACTGTTTATGTTTTTACGATGAAGGAATTGGTCGAAAAAGATAAGCCTTCAACTGCTAAACCGAAAGTGAAAGATTCGATATTTGAAAAAGCGATTGACAAAATGTTTGTGGGTTTGTCGCGGGAACTTGCCGTAACTGTTTATGATAACAGCACTTTGGCAATTGGTTCGCTGGCGCGTGTGCGCGAAATGATTAATGCTAAAACGAGCATCAGTAGTGAAATCTTGAATTTGGTTAATCGAAAACCGAATGCGGTAATTAGTTTCGGGACAAATTTGCCAAGCGGATTGTCGAAATTTATTGATTTGGACAACGACGAACTCGGAAAAAACATTGACGCGATTCGACAAATATCGGGCGCAATGGACGTAAATGACGGAAATACAGTCGTTGCGCTAATGGCAAAAACCTTAAAACCCGACCAAGCACAAGGTTTGCAAGAAACTTTGGAAGGCTTGCAATTAGTTGGCAAAGCCTTTCTCGGCAGTTCAAAAAGCGCAGACAAAAAAGTCTATGGGCGAATGGTTGACAACGCAAAAATTTCGCGCAATGGCAACGAAGTAATGCTCGATTTGCAAGTCCCGAACAGCGACATCAACATCTTAATCGGTGAAAAGAAATAGTTTTTATTTTAGTTTTCTCCTAAAATAGTTGTGGCTGTCAGAAAATATTTTCTGACAGCCTTTTTTAGTTTTGAACGCTATTTCTTTTAGGACATTTCTTTTTTATTAATTTTGTCTTGTATTCGGATAACTAATGCGCGTGTTGGCAAGTCTTACATCAGGAGTTACTTCGATGTAATTCAACGATGCTGCGCCGCCGAATTGACCTTGAATCAAGGAAACGAGCATATTTTGAAAACTGCGAAAACGATTGACGCTGCCGCGTTGGTTGAAAATGACGAACAAAAGTTTGCCTTGACGAGTTTGGATTTCACCGCTCAAACTGCTGACTCCGCCGTCCGTATTGCCCAAAGTGCCAGTTTTGCCGACGACACTGCCACGCGAAAAGTCAGTATCAAAACGTCTTTCAAGTGTGCCGCGATCAATTCCCGCAACGGGCATAATGTCGGCAAAAGTCATTTTGTTTCGCGTTAATTCTTTGTTCAAAGCCCGCAAAAGTTTCATCATCGCTTGCGGTGTAACCCGATTTGTGCCGAGTCCGCTGGAAGTTTGTAAATAAAATTCTTCGGGCGCAACTTGCGCGTTTTGTTGAACGATTCGCGCAACGGCATACGCGCCGCCAAGCATATCGCCTAATTTTTCGGCTAAATAATTATTTGAATAGCAAAGCGTGGCTTTGACGATTTCACGCATCGGGGCAGATTCGTGCGAAAAGAGAAGTTTGGCATTGGTCGGAATGGTTTGGACATAATTGCCGCCCGAAACCGCCACACTCGGCACGACTCCGACTAAATCGGTTCTTTTGGAATTAACCTGATAACTTTGCCAAGCGCGAGTTGTGGCAACATTGCGCTTAGCCGAATTCATCGTCGCCGAAAGCGTCGAAGCGGCGCGGTCTGCCGTCGAACTTTGACTCATCACAAAATCGCCCGTAACAACTAAATCGCCGTTCACATTTTGAATTCCTAACCGATTTAGTTCGTGGGCAATATTAACACCTTGTTCGAGATTTAATGATAAGTCGCGCCCCGAAACATACAGATTTCCATAAAGTGTGCCGCTATTCGGGTCAATTTGTCCGTCCGTCCAAATATTTGTTGGAAAGCGATAGTCGGGTCCGAAGGTTTTGAGAACGGCGTAAGCAGTCGCAATTTTGACGTTGGAGGCAGGATTGAAGGCATAATTTGAATAACTCTCCAAAACTACGTTGCCATTCAAATCCTCAACCAGAATGCCCGTATAACCCGGAATTTCGACATCGGCGAGAACCGGAATGGAAGTTTTCCGCGTTGTTAGCGCGGAACTTCCCGTTTTGGCAACTAATGGCGTTGATGTAGTTGTCGGATTATCGGTTTGAACCTCGATATTTTGCAACAGAGGCTTCGGCGGCGGATTTGTCGGTTTTGAATAAACCGGCTGTCCGAAAACGGAAAACGCCGAACCAATCCATAATACAAAAGCGACACTTAACCACAAGGCTTTATTCTTGGTAAATCTAGTCATATTTTTTCGTTAATTTGGTGTTTGCGGCAGGCTTTCTTCAACAAATGTCAAGAAAGGCTGGTTACATTCTACCACAAAAACCACTATATTTTTCAAACACAGAATTGCTTTTCTGCTTATGCCCTTATAGACACGGTGTTTGATGAATTTTTGCACATTTTTGGATGCCCAACATTTAGAATCGCTTATGGAAACGACACTATTTGCTTATACATCATAAATAACGAAAAGGGAAGTTTTTTTTGAAAAAAATGATTTTTTTTGAAAAAGACAGAAGCTGGCACGGTTAGTAAGGCGCAGAAAGCAGATATAATTACGCCCTTACTAACGTGCAGGCTTCTGCCAACGAATGTTACTCTGCCAACTTTCGCTTGTCTTTCCGCATCTGAAACGATAGTCTTTTATTTCATCAAGGAGTAAGAATTATGAAATTGTTTTTGGCTTTTGCGCTTATGTTAATTGGTTTAACGTCTGTTTTTGCACAAGACGAACAAGCACCGCTTCAGGAAAAAGAAATCAAATATAAGGATTGGACATATAAAAGCGTCCGCGACGATAAAGACATCAATTTGCGCGATTTTACGAAGGGCAAAAAACTCGTCTTAGTCGTTTATTTTGCGCCGTGGTGTCATAATTGGAAACACGAAGCACCTTTTGTGCAAAGACTTTACGAAAAATATAAAGCAAATGGTCTTGACGTGATCGGCGTTGGCGAATACGACACGGTGGCGGCAATGAAAACCAATCTCGATGATAAGAAAATTACTTTTTCGGTTGTGTATGAATCAGATTCAAAAGACTCGAAGCAGAAAACTCTCCATTATGAATATCGCCAAACAACCGGCGATACACGCGGTTGGGGTTCGCCGTGGAATATTTTTCTAGAACCAACGAAATTAAAGAAAAAAGGCGACGTTCTGACGGAAAAAACCTTCGTCGTCAATGGCGAATTGATTGAAACGGATGTCGAAAAATTTGTCCGCGAAACATTGGGCTTGCCCGCCGATGATAGCAAAGCGGAAAATTCCGCGAATAAATCAATTGAAGCCTGTGAGCCTGAAACAAAAACGACAAAT
The DNA here is from genome assembly GCA_031418635.1 of Acidobacteriota bacterium. GTDB lineage: Bacteria > Acidobacteriota > Blastocatellia > Pyrinomonadales > Pyrinomonadaceae. The sequence continues at coordinate 2,329 of JANOXW010000553.1, read as the reverse complement.
TTCAAAAAGCCTTAATTTGAAATAATTTCTGTATCAATGAACAAAAACTTGTGTCAAGAAATTCATACGCTCGGTTTTGCAAAAGTTCCGCAACTAATAAACGACAAACAAATCGAAAAACTTATCAAATGTTTGTCGGAACTTAATGATTTACAGATCGTCGGCAATAAAAAAAGTTCAATTTATGGCGTGAGAAATTTATTAAATCTTTCACCGAAAATTAGAGAATTAGCTGAAAGTCAGAAAATCAAAACTGTTGTTGAAAAAATTTTGGGAGAAAATGCTAAACCTGTGCGGGCAATATTTTTTGACAAAACACCCGAAGCTAATTGGAAAGTTTCGTGGCATCAGGATTTAACAATTGCTCTCAAGAAAAAACGCGAAACCGAAGGCTTTACGGCTTGGACTAGCAAAGCTGGCATTCAGCATGTTCAGCCGCCTGTTTTTTTATTGGAAAAAATGTTAACAATGAGGATTCATCTTGACGATGCTGACGAAACCAACGGCGCATTAAAGGTTTTTCCGACTTCGCATCAAAAAGGACGTTTAAGCGCGACGAATATTCAAAATTTACGGATAAATCATCAAGCGGAAATTTGTTGCGTCAAACGTGGGCAGGCGTTTTTGATGCGTCCGATGCTTGTTCATTCATCGTCGGCTGGCACAAATCCGAAACATCGGCGCGTGATTCATATTGAGTTTTCGGCGGAAATTTTGCCGAACGGTCTAGAATGGTATGGTTCATAAAAGTTTGCTGACAATTTTGATTTTAATTTTTTCCCCGATTGCGTTATTCGCACAATCGGGGCGCGTCAAATCGTCTGAAACGCCGAGTCCGACACCGCGCCCGCGCATTATTTATATCCCGACACAAACAAAAGCTGATATTCCCATAACGAAACCGACACCGCCGCCGAAAGTTGAAGCCGACGACGGCGATGTGATCCGAGTTGATTCGACGCTGGTGCCAATTCCTGTTTCGGTGATTGACACGATTGGGCAAGCCGTAACAAATCTCAAATTGGAAGATTTTGAATTACAGATTGATGGCAAAACGGCGGAAATCAGCGAACTTTCGCGTTCTGATACGCCGGTTCGTCTGGCACTTTTGTTTGATAATAGTTCAAGCGTAACGATTGCGCGTGAGTTTGAAAAAAAGGCGGCGGTTCGATTTTTCAAACGAGTTTTGCGCCCCGAAAAAGACCTTGCCGCGCTTTATTCGGTGCAGACCGGAACGCGACTCGAACAGCCTTTGACAAAAAATGTTGCACAATTAACGGACGCAATCGAAAATTTCCCGATGCCGGCAGGCGCAACTGCATTGCTTGACGCGATAATAAAGGCTTCCGAATATCTGAAAACGGTGGACGGCAGGCGCGTCATCGTGATCGTTTCCGACGGCGAAGATACGATTTCAGACGCAACTTTTGAAGATACGGTAAAAGCCGCACAAGCCGCTAATTGCCAAGTTTATGTGGTCAAAACAAAAGACTTTGAAAACTTCAAGCGCACGGGAATACGCGCCGGCAACGCCAACATTCGCGCACTTTCGGCGGAACATCGAATGCAGGAATTAACGGCACAAACGGGTGGCGCGGTTTATTCGCCGATTGACGAAAAGGAACTCGACGCGGCTTTTATTCAAATTTCCGCCGAACTTTCGCAACAATATGTTTTGAGTTATTATCCCGAAAATGAAACTAACAAATATGGCGAGTTTCGCAATATTTCAGTAAAAGTAAAGCAACGCGAACATTTAACGGTCAGAACACGCAAAGGTTATTACGTTCTCAAAAAGTGAAATAGAAAATATTTGCTTCGAGTCTACGCTTCAAATGGAATTTCTGCGTTTTGTAAGAAATGAAGTTCGTTGCGCGAAACTTTTTCGAGGAGTTCGGGTTCATCGAACATTTTAAGCAGTCCGCGCACGGTAGCATAACGCGGTTCGTCGGAAACGATAACCGGCAGATTTACAAAATTACGAATATATTGGTCAATACCATTCAGCAGTGAACCGCCGCCGGTCAGGATAATTCCGCGGTCGTAAATGTCCGCCGCGACTTCCGGGCGAAGTTCGGTTAATGTGTCGCTGACGATTTGGGCAACTCGCCGAACAATGTTTTCAACCACCGGATAAATTTCGCCAACAGTTATTTCAACTGCGCCCGGACTTCCCGTTTGCACATCACGCCCGCGCACGGTCAAGGCTTTTTCCAGATGCTCCGGCAGAAACGTCGTGGCAAAATTAGTCTTGATGCTTTCCGTCGTTTCTTCACCGACTTGCAAGCCACGATGTCGGCGCAGATGCGTCGCCAAAGCTAAATTTATT